>CAMJGB010000161.1 GCA_946405115.1 uncultured Clostridia bacterium
CCGTTGGTCCTGTCCGTAACGAAAGCCTGAAGCTCCTCTCCCTTTACCTTGGGACACACGACTCTTATCTCTACGTTCTCGCCGTATATGGGCGCCTGCATGGTCCACCCTGCTTGTGTTAAGGCGTAGATAAGCTTTTCGCTCAGGTCGTAGCCTGTGGGCATGCTGTAGATCTCACCCTCGGTGACGTCAACAAGGCCCGATGCCGTTACCGCCTCCGATGCTGCTTCTGAATAAGCTCTCACAAGACCGCCCTTGCCCAAGAGGATCCCGCCGAAATACCTCGTTACGGTTATTACTGCGTTCGTGATCTCTTTCTTGTCCAGAACATTAAGTATCGGCATGCCGCCGGTGCCCGAGGGCTCGCCGTCGTCGCTGTACTTTTGCATGAAGGTCTCGCCCGATACCTTCCACGCGTAGCACACGTGTCTTGCATCTGGGTATGTTGCTCTTATCTTCGCGACAAAATCCTCTGCTTCCTTGGCAGAGTTAACCTCGCGTGAGTTACCTATGAAGATTGACTTGGAGATCTCTATGCGGGATTCGCCTTCTTGGGCGAAAGTGATGAAACTTGAAGCCAAATCAGCAAAGCTCCTTATACTTCTGATATGCCATAAGAAGCAAAGACTTATCCTGGCTGTATGTGACCTTATCCATCGCTGCCTTAACGTCAACGAACTTCGCACTTAGGATGTTCTCTTCAATATTGGGCGTGGTCTTGGTGTCCTCGGCCTTCATGATGAACCATGAGATGTTGTTGTGGACCGGCTTCCTTCTTGAGATGGAGTAGAACTCGTAGTGAGTCTTACCGCAGGGTGCAATTACCTTGGCATCGATGCCTGTCTCAATCTTAACGCGCTTTACGACGACTTCCGTAAGCTTCTGATTTACTCTGATTACACCCTTGGGGAAAGCCCATTCATGCTTATCGTTCTCGATCATAAGAACCTTGTCCTGATTAAAGACGATTCCGCCTGTGCAGTTTCTGATAAGCATACAAGGTTCCCCCTTAATTTATTAAGGTAATTTTATCACTAATTAATGTATAATTTCTATTATGATCAACTCCAACAGAAAATATGATACATCGGACTTCAGAAGGCGCGAGCGCGGCGGCAGTTACAGGAACCGCATCGAAGCTTTGCAGAAGATTTTCGTTACGCTTTTTGTATCGTCTGTTGTCATGGGTTTGGTCTTAGTCGGAGCCATCATAGGCAAGCGTAAGGCGGGAACAGGAATCTTCGCCGAAGCCTCCGAGAGTTCTTCCGGAGTTGCATCCATCGTAGGAAGCATCGAAGCTCCCACCCCTACCGAAGCTTATGTAATCCCCGAATACCTTGAAGATACTGATCTTGCGATAAACATGTGGGGCCCTTTGGAGCCCGCTGCAGAGCCTGTTACCTACGAGCACTACCCCGTAAGAGGCATCTACGTAGGACCTGCATCGAACCTTGAGGAGTGCTTCGTTCTTGCAGAGAACTCCGAGATCAACACATTTGTCATCGACTTGAAGGAAGCTGAGGGCGCATTGTTCGACACAACAAACGAGCTTGCTCTTGAGACCTCAGCCGTTTACGGATACTACAACTTAAGCGAAGTCGTCGAGCAGTGCCATGCTCACGGCATCCACGTCATCGGACGTATCGTTTGCTTTAAGGATCCCCGCCTTGCAGAAGCTCATCCCGAGCGTGCGATAAGAGACTCCGCTGGCAACGTCCTCTACTTTAATTCCGAGGGCGGACGTGCCTTCTTGGATCCTTACAATCCCGATAACTGGGAGTATCTGATCGACCTTGCCGAGGAAGCTATCGGCAGAGGCGTAGATGAGATACAGTTCGACTACATTAGATTCCCGACAGGCTCAACAACTTCAGGCAACGAGCCTTACTTCGGCCTCGAGGGCACAGTTCCCGACAGAACAGAAGCCATCAACCGCTTTGTACGTACCGCTCGTGTACGTATCCAGGATACTATGGGCATCCCGATGTCAGCTGACGTATTCGGAATCATCCTTACGTCAGAATACGACGGACGTAACCTCGGACAGGACTGGTACACGATAGGTCTTGCAGGAGAAGACTCAGTCTGTCCCATGATCTACCCTTCGCACTATGCCCTTGGCACCATGATCGGCGGAATCACTTTCGATAAGCCTGATATCTACCCTTATGACATCATGGTAGCCGTATTGTCGTACGGAAGCTCAGCCTGGTACCAGGAGGGTTACTGTACCGTACGCCCGTATGTGCAGGCGTTTACGGCATACTACTTAGGCGAGGGCAATTATCTCGAATACGATTACGACGCGATCAACGACCAGATTCGCGCCATTCAGGACTTAAGATTGGATGAATATATCCTTTGGAATGCGTCAGTTATCTACCCTGAGGGTAATTATGGCGGTAATGACGACCAATAAGTGATATAATCAGTTGTTCTATATATAAATTATTAAATATCCGGAGGGTATTATGATTGATATTAAACTCTTGAGAACAGAACCCGACATCGTTAGGGAGAATATTAAGAAGAAGTTCCAGGACGACAAGCTTCCTTTGGTCGACAAGGTTATCGACCTCGACAAGGAATATAGAGAGGCTAAGCAGAAGGCTGAAGCTCTCCGTAATAAGCGTAACGTAGTCTCCAAGGAGATCGGTATGCTCATGGGCCAGGGCAAGAAGGACGAAGCCATGGCTAAGAAGACTGAAGTTACTGACATGGCTGCTGAGCTCGAGGCTCTTTCCGTTAAGGAGACAGAGCTTGAGGCTGAGATCAGAAAGATCATGCTCACAATCCCTAACATCATCGATCCTTCCGTACCGATCGGTAAGGACGATTCAGAGAATGTTGAGAATGAAAGATTCGGCGAGCCTTTCGTTCCCGATTTCGAGATTCCCTATCACGTAGACATCATGGAGAAGCTTGACGGTATCGAGCTTGATCCTGCACGTGACACATCAGGTAACGGTTTCTACTACTTGAAGGGCGACATCGCAAGACTCCACTCTGCATGCCTTTCTTATGCAAGAGACTTCATGATCGATCGCGGTTTTACTTATTACATCCCGCCTTACATGATCAGATCTTCCGTTGTTGACGGCGTTATGTCCTTCGCAGAGATGGAGAACATGATGTATAAGATCGAGGGCGAGGACCTCTACCTCATCGGTACATCCGAGCACTCCATGATCGGTAAGTTCATCGACACCATCATCGAAGAGGACAAGCTCCCTCAGACTCTCACATCCTACTCTCCCTGCTTCCGTAAGGAAGTCGGTGCACACGGCATCGAAGAGAGAGGCGTATACCGCATCCACCAGTTCGAGAAGCAGGAGATGATCGTTGTATGTAAGCCTGAGGACTCCATGAAGTGGTATGACGTTCTCTGGAAGAACACAGTAGATTACTTCCGTTCCTTGGATGTTCCCGTAAGAACACTCGAGTGCTGCTCCGGTGACCTCGCTGACCTTAAGGTTAAGTCCTGCGACGTTGAGGCATGGTCCCCCAGACAGAAGAAGTACTTCGAAGTTGGTTCCTGCTCTAACTTGGGCGACGCTCAGGCAAGAAGACTTAAGATCAGAATCAAGGGCGAGAACGGCACATATCTTGCCCACACATTGAACAACACATGTGTAGCTCCGCCGAGAATGCTCATCGCTCTTCTTGAGAACAACCTCAACGAAGACGGCTCGATCAGAATTCCCGAGGCGCTGAGGCCTTATATGGGCGGCAAGAGCGTAATTGAGGTTCCGAAGAAGTAATCTTGTAAGGACTTAAACGATTAGATAGAGTATTAAATAAGCAGTATGGCACAGAAACTTAATTGCCATACTGCTTATTTCAATTGAGGAACAATTTCGGTATTAGCAACTTGTACCTCAACAACCTTCCTTGATTAGCAATTCTGCCATTTTAAAATCAATCTTAGTGTCTATATCAACACTTCGTTCTTGATCCATAATGTATGCGAAGCTTCCTGCACGATATAAATATCTGTCTTGCATGAATTTTCCTATATTCACTATATAGATAGCTCCATTCAATCGATAAAACTTTCCACCGGATTGTCTTTGTTCCATATTTTCAGAATCAATAAACCCAACGAATTCTTGATTTTCAGGAAGATGACCACACCAAAGAGGAGAATGCTCCGCCTCGCAGACTAACACTACTGCAAAAGATGCTTTTTCAGCATATAGCTCATATGCACCTTTAATATCAGCATCTGTTCTAAGCGGTGATGTTGGCTGAAGAAGGCAAAAAGTATCGTATTCTTTTCCTAATCTTCTATACCCATTCAAAACTTCTTCGACCATATCCCATGAACTAGCCGTATCCGATGAAGTCAATTCACTACGAAGAAATGGTACTGATGCCCCATATTCTTTCGCTATGTCGGCATATCTCTCCGAATCCGTAGAAACCATAACCTCATCAAATTGACCGGATTTAATGGCCGCCTCAATCGTATAAGCCATTAAAGGCTTGCCACATAAATCCTTAATGTTTTTATCAATCAACCCTTTTGATCCGCTTCTTGCCGGTATTATTGCAATATTCTTCATAAGCTATGTAGATCATAGAATGACTTCTTTAGATCTATCCTCCCATTCACTACTGCCTCAATTGTTTTATCAGCTATCTGAACCGCAGCATTTCCAATTCCATATGGGCTCACAACCGTTTTGCAAATTTCTTTGTGCTTATCAGATAGAGCGATTTGTATCGCTTTCACTATGCTTTCAGCATCTGGTTCACAGTTAACTATACTTTCGGATTGTAAGCGACCTTTCTGCCTATCGCCTATATTAACTGTCGGGACATGAAATACCGGGGTTTCGATAATGCCGCTGGAT
>CAMJGB010000162.1 GCA_946405115.1 uncultured Clostridia bacterium
AGTTACCGGGTGTGATCTCGTTACGGAAAGACTTACCGATCTGGCAGATACCGAACGGGATCTTCTTTCTGGATGCTCTCTGAACGTTAGCGAAGTTAACGAAGATACCCTGAGCTGTCTCAGGTCTCAAGTAAACCTCACTTGAAGAATCCTCAGTAACACCGACGAAAGTCTTGAACATGAGGTTGAACTTTCTGATGTCAGTGAAGTTGTGGCCTCCGCATACGGGACAGGGAATGTTCTTCTCTCTGATATATGCTACGAGATCATTGGGCTCCATACCCTCAACAGATACGTCTGTTACATTGTTCTCTTTGTTCCAGTCCTCAACGAGGTTATCAGCTCTCTGTCTTGCCTTGCACTGCTTGCAGTCGATCAAGGGATCGGAGAAGCCGCCTACGTGACCGGAAGCTACCCATGTTCTGGGGTTCATGATGATAGCTGCATCAAGGCCTACGTTATAAGGGCTCTCCTGAACGAACTTCTTCCACCATGCAGCCTTTACGTTGTTCTTAAGCTGTACTCCGAGCGGGCCGTAGTCCCATGAATTAGCGAGACCGCCATAAATATCGGAACCCGGGAATACAAAACCTCTTGTCTTAGCAAGGGATACGATCTTGTCCATCTTCTCTGAATTAGACATCTACGCTTCTCCTCACTCTTCTACAGTCTCTGCTTCGATATCTTCTGAAGCTTCTTCAGCCTTAGCAGGAACGATATCGTCCAATGAAGCTGACTCAGCCTGAACCTGCTCGGAATAAACCATATCAGCAGCCTGAGCGTCTCTTCTGTACATTTCCTTCTGCTCTCTTGCCTTCTTCTCAGCTTCGATGGCAAGTCTTGCCTCTCTTGTGAGAGGTACGTAATAAGCGTCCTTAGGGAGGTTGCCCTTAACACCTACTACCTTATCCTCAAGAATCTCTCTGCATGCGAGGGATACTGCATTATCAGCGTGATCAGGGATCATCGGCTGTGCACCCTCTACGATCTGGCTTGCTCTCTTACTAACGAGAACAGCGAGCTCATAAGCGCAGCTTGCCTTAGGCAACAATGCTTCAAGTGTGGGATCTGTCAACATTTCTCAAATACCTCTTTCCATTTCTTTATTTCTATTTTAATTACAAACTCTGCAACAACTCGATGTTCCTGGGAACTCTGCACTTCTCGGAAGTGATGATCGAGTAGATCTTCTTCGCAGCTTCATCGATATCATCGTTAACGACTACATAATCGAAGTTGCCTACGAATCCGATCTCATTCTTAGCTACTTCAAGTCTTGCCTTAATCATCTCCTCAGACTCTGTACCTCTGCCCTTGAGTCTGTTCTCAAGCTCCTCCAAAGACGGAGGGAGAAGGAAAATGGTTACGCTCTGCTCGAAGTTCTCCTTAAGAGCCATGCTGCCTGCGATCGTGAGATCGAGAAGAACGTCTGTACCCTCTTCGCTCATCTCCTGCAAAGCAACAGTAGGTGTGCCGTAATAATTGCCAACGAATTCATCGTACTCGATGATCTCGCCTTCCTCGATCATCTGGGTGAATTCTTCCTTAGACTTGAAGAAGTAATCTACTCCCTCCTTCTCACCTTCTCTCGGCTCTCTTGTTGTTACCGAGACAGATGTGCCGAATGAAGGATCCATCTCCTTAACCTTTGCAAGAACTGAACCCTTGCCTGCACCGGAAGGACCGGAAACTGAGATCAATAAACCTTTGGCCATAATCATTCCTCCAAGTTTTTCCTGACGACCGCCACCTCAAGGGCACTGGTCACTATATGATCACTGTCCATAATAAGGACACTTCTGCACTTCTTACCTGCACAACAGTCGACGAGCATCGCCCTGTCACGCGCTTCCTGCATCATACGTCTGATTGGCGAAGAATCGGCAGATGCCACACACAATACTCTTGATGATGCTGCGACGTTACCGCCTCCGATATCAGCAAATCTCATTGATCAGCTTCTCCCGTCAGACAAGATTCTGAATCTGCTCTCTCATCTCTTCGATGACGTTCTTCATGAGCAGAACCCTGTTCGTGATCTCAAGGTCATTAGCCTTGGATCCGATCGTATTTGTCTCTCGATTGATCTCCTGGATGAGGAAATCCATCTTCTTGCCGACTGAATCGTCAACAGCAAGGATTCTCTTGCCCTGTGAGAAATGGCTTGTGAGTCTCTTAAGCTCTTCGTCGATAGCGCACTTATCTGCGAATACGGCAACCTCAGCAGTGATTCTTGCCTCGTCGTAGAATGCCTTGTTGTTATCAGCAAGAAGCTCGTCGATTCTGTCGGAGAGTCTGACCTTATACTCCTCAACAACCTTGGGAGCGCGGTCTTCGATCTCGCTCTTGATCTTCTCGAGGGAATTGATCTTGTCTATGATGTCGGATACGAGATTAGCGCCTTCGGCGTTTCGCATCTCCTGCATGCCTTCCAAAGCTTCCTTCAAAGTCTGCTCGAGCTCGGAGTAGATTGTCTCCTCATCGATCTCCTTCTGCTTAGTGGAAAGAACGTCAGGGAAAGCTGCAAGTCTTGATGCATTAACATCGTCGGCTCTGCCTGTGATATTGGCGATATTGGTGATGGCATCTGAATATGCCTTAACGAGGCCCTGATTAACTACGACCTCAGCGGAATCGGAAGACTCATCCTCAAAGCTTATGAATACATCGACCTTACCTCTTACGAGTGTGTCGGAAATAAGCTTTCTTATGTTTGCATCAGCGAAATTGAAAAGCTTGGGCATTCTGACATTGATATCGCAGAAACGGCTGTTTACCGACTTGAGTTCTACCGAGTAGCGTCTGGTCTCGAATATCTTCTCGCCTCTACCGAAGCCTGTCATGCTGTGCGCCATATGAGCCTCCCCAAGTTTCAAAAGATGAAAAGAGCCTGCACCGAAACTATTGCTTCGGCAAACAGGCCCGTTCTCCCGTTCATTAATTATATATTAGAAGGTCAATTTTGACAACAAACTTATGTTCACAAAACCCGCAAAGGCCTGTATTTTAAGTAGTCCGCGGCCACACAAAAATATTTCACGCCGTTCTTCTCACCCTCAAAAACCTGTGCGTGGGCACGCCCGTGAAGGTGTCCGTACAAACATATGTCGATAATTCCGCTTCCTTCGATAAGATCAGAGAAATCGATCGGGGATCCGTTACGGCCGCAGGGCGGGAAATGAACCATCATGATATGAGGAAGTTTATGCTCGGGATCGGCTTTGCTTACGCTGTCCAGGCATATCTTCATTCTCTCAAGCTCGCGGTTATGGATCTTGATATCCTCGGCATTTACGCCGTCGTCCTCAAGTCTTTTCCATCCTCTTGTTCCGGTAATGACTGCTTCCTCGGAAACATAAGCTTCATTCTTGAGGATGGTTATTGAATTAAATCCCTTCTGCTCAAGCGTCTTCTTCATCTTGGCGCCTGTTCCCCACCAGTAATCGTGGTTTCCCCTGCATACAAGCTTCTTGCCGGGAAGAGAATCAATGAACCCGAAGTCCTTGTCCGCCTCCTCAAGGTAAGTCGCCCAGGAAAGGTCTCCCGGCATCAGGAAAAGATCGTCGGCAGATACCACAGAAGAATTCTCCTTTATGCGGGACATGTAGTCCTTCCAGGATTCTCCGAAGACCTCCATCGTCTTCTCGGGGTTATCTATCGCGAGGTGAAGATCAGCCATGGCATAAATACTCATGTATCTTCCTCCTCTCCGTGAAAATAAGCGTAGATATTCTCGGCATCCTTCGAGCTTATGCCCTTGATGCCTGTAAGCGTCTCAAGATCTGCATCCTCGACAGCTTTGATGGAACCCAAAGATGCGAGCAAGAGCTTCCTTTTGGCAGGACCGATGCCTTCTATGTTCTCAAGCTTATACCTGATGTTTCTCTTTTTCGAGAGTTTCTTCTGGTATGTTATCGCGAAGCGGTGCACCTCGTTCTGCACGGCAGAAAGGAACCTCAAAAGAACCACTTCGTCATCCGAAGGCTCAGGCCTATCGAGAAGATACTCGGTGCCGTCTTCAAGGACAATGCCCGCAGTCCTGTGTCTGTTGTTCTTGAACATTCCCACCATCACGATGTCGCGCTTGATCTTAAGAGAGTGTACCACAGAAGCAACGGCAGAAAGCTGTCCTTTGCCGCCGTCGACAAGGATTATGTCAGGGTACTCGAAGCCATCCTTCTCATCGTGCGAGAACCTTCGGGTTAACGTCTCCCTCATGGAAGCGAAGTCATCCTGAGTCTGCACGGTCTTCATCTTAAAAAGTCGATACGACTGCCTGTCTGGACGGCCGTCCTTGAACACGACCATGCCGGAACATATATCGTCGTTACCGAGGTTACTTATATCAAAAGACTCCGCTCTATGAAGTGAGTTCTCCGGCAGCTTAAGCATGCGCTCGAGGATCCTCATGCCCATGGCAGGATCCGCCTCGGCGCCGCCTCCTCTTAAGATTCGTCTTACCATCATCTCCTGAGCATTAAGTGAGGCCATCTTAAGAAGGTCACTCATCTCGCCTCTTTCAGGCGTGTAGACCTTTACCTTATGCTCCGCTTCCTGGGACAGAAACTCGCCGAGAAGATCTGCATCACCTTCCTCATCCAGCGAAGGCACGAGGACCATCGGCGGGATGTTGCCGCATCCGGGGTAATACTGCGTTATGAATGAAGTAACAAGTTCCGTCTTCGAGGGAAGGTCGCCCTTCATGAAATACGTGGAAGAGCCGACTATTCTTCCCGATCTAAGTTCAAGCTTTCTGACGCAAGTCTCTCCCGCCTGTGAGTAGATGCCGACAGCGTCGACGTCGCGCTCTATCTTCTGGAAAACTCGCTGACCCGAAGTGATAGCATCA
>CAMJGB010000163.1 GCA_946405115.1 uncultured Clostridia bacterium
CCTGCTCGGGAAGCAGGAGATTTGCCATATCCTTGATGCAGATAACATCAGCACCCATCTGCTCCAAAGTAATCGCCTGCTTAACAAAGTATTCTTCGTTATGTACAGGGCTTGTTGTATATGAAAGTGCAGCTTCAACAGTACCTCCGTACTTCTTAACGCACTTCATCGCCATCTCCATGTTACGGACGTCGTTCAACGCATCGAAGATCCTTACTACATCAATACCGTTCTCAACTGACTTTCTGCAGAAGCTGTCCACAACGTCATCGGCATAATGTCTGTAACCCAGAAGATTCTGAGCTCTAAGAAGCATCTGAAGCTTAGTCTTAGGCATGGCCTTACGAAGCGTTCTAAGTCTCTCCCACGGATCTTCATTAAGGAATCTCATGCACGCATCAAAAGTAGCACCGCCCCAGCACTCGATTGACCAATAACCCATATTATCGAGAAGCTCACATGCAGGAAGCATGTCCTCAAGCTTCATTCTGGTAGCAGCCTGTGACTGATGTGCGTCACGAAGGATTGTATCTGTTATCCAAAGTTTCTTGGAAGGCATCTCAAGCATAGATTACTCCACCTCGAAAAGCGCATCGTCCTTAGCAACAGTCTGTCCTGCTTCTACATACAATGCTTTAACAACACCGTCCTTGGGAGCAGTGATGTCATTCTCCATCTTCATTGCCTCAAGGATAACAACAGAATCGCCTGCCTTAACAGCATCGCCGACCTTAACGTTAACCTTAAGGATAGTTCCGGGCATAGGGCTGATTACGGCACCTTCTGCTGCAGCAACGGGAGCAGCCTTCTTAGCAGGTGCAGGAGCTGCAACAGGCTTTGCTGCAGGAGCCTTAGCTACGGGAGCAGAACCGTCAACGAGTTCTACTTCCATTTCGTATTCTTTGCCGTTTAACTTGATTCTATACTTAGACATTGTTATACCCCCAACTGATACTTAACGTAATTGATCTTGTTTTCTCTTATGTACTTGGCAAGACCTGTCTCCTGAACTTCATGAAAATTACTGATACGAAGGTTCTTAACATCAGTGCCAAGCTCTTCTGCAATACATGCAGCTGCCATTGCGACTATCTGTTCTCTTGATAATTCTTCAGCCATATATTCCTCCATTAAAGCGGGATATTGCCGTGCTTCTTATACGGCATCAAAGGCTCATCTTTATCCTCGAGAAGTTCGAGTGCTGAAGCGATCCTTGCACGTGTCTGTTCAGGTCTTATAACTTCATCGATATAACCATGCTCAGCGGCAACATAAGGATTCATGAACTTGTCGTTATATTCATCGATAAGCTCTGCTCTCTTTGCATCCTTATCTTCTGCTGCTTCGATTGCTTTTCTTCCAATGATGGAAACCGCACCGGAAGCACCCATTACTGCGATCTCTGCGATAGGCCAAGCATATACAAGATCTGCTGCAAGACCCTTTGAGTTCATCGCGATGTAAGCTCCGCCGTAAGCTTTTCGCATGATGACGGAAATCTTGGGTACCGTAGCCTCGGAGTATGCGTAAAGAAGCTTAGCGCCGTGTCTGATGATTCCGCCGTGCTCCTGAGTTCTTCCCGGCATGAATGCAGGAACATCGATCAAGGTTACGAGCGGAATATTGAAGCAGTCGCAGAAACGGATGAATCTTGCAGCCTTATCAGAAGAGTCGATCTCAAGCGAACCTGCGATGTAGTTACTCTGGTTAGCAACGATACCTACGGTCTTGCCGTCGATTCTTGCGAAACCTACTACAATGTTCTTAGCGAAGTTCTCGGATACTTCCATGAATGAATCCAAGTCAACGATGGAATTGATTACATCCTTAACATCGTAAGCTGATCTAGAATCAGAAGGAACGATGTCAGCAAGTGAAGCTGAAGCATCAACGGGCTCACCCGGAACTTCCATGGAATAATCATCATTGTTCTGAGGCAGATAGCCTATAAGTCTTCTTACGCCGTTAAGGCAGTCGAGATCATCATCGTATACGAAGTGTGCTACACCTGAAACGCTGGAGTGAACCTCAGCACCGCCGAGATCCTTGGCACTTATCTCTTCGCCTGTTACTGACTTAACTACAGCAGGTCCTGTGATGTACATCTGTGAAGACTCTCTTGTCATAAAGATGTAGTCGCAGATTGCAGGTGAATAACAAGCACCGCCGGCGCAAGGTCCCATGATTACGGAAATCTGAGGGATAACGCCTGATGCCATTGTATTTCTGTAGAAGATATCGCCGTAGCCTGCAAGTGAATCGATGCCTTCCTCGATTCTTGCTCCGCCTGAGTCATTGATTGAGATGAAAGGAACCTTAAGCTTCATGGCAAGATCCATGGCCTTAACGATCTTCTGGGCATGAACTTCACCTAAAGAACCGCCGTTAACTGTAAAGTCCTGGCTTGAAGCAACTGCTGTCCTTCCGTGGATCTTACCGTAACCTGTGATAACGCCGTCTCCCGGAAGTCTTTTCTTATCCATGCCGAAGTCGGTTGCCCTTGATGTCATCATGTCGTTGATCTCAACGAATGTATCATCATCAAACAAAGCTTCCATACGTTCTCTTGCTGTAAGCTTTCTGGATGCATGCTGCTTATCAATGCGGGCTTCTCCGCCGGCAGCCATTACAGAAAACTTTTTCTTATCAAGTCTGTCTAAGGCTTTAGTCCATTTCTCGTCCATATCTAGTTCCTTTGATTATCAAACTATTTGATATTCTTATTATTACACAGTTCAAATTTAATGCAAGCGGATTATGTTAAAATTTAGCTATGATGACTTTCGAGGTGCTTGATCAGTATAAAAACTACATGCTCGCGGTTCTTGGCAGATCCGAACTTACCGTGAAAGAATATACCTACGATATAGTCAATTTCTTCAGATATTGGAAAAGAGACAAGGGGCTTGTTCCCAAGGATGCTCCCATCGATGAGATTGATATCTCAGACATAACACCCAAGCAGATCAACAAGGTTACATCAGATGACCTTCTGGTCTTCCTCATCTATCTCGGGCGTGAGAAGAAGCAATCCAATGCCACAAGAGCAAGACACATCGCTTCCCTTAAGAGCTTCTTTAAGTACTGTCATTCAAAAAAGCATCTTATTGATGAGAATCCTGCTTACGATATTGAGACACCTAAGATTGGCAAGCGTCTTCCGAAGTATCTTACGTTAGACCAGAGCCAGAAGCTTCTTGAGACTGCATATGAAGCACCCACGGAATCAAACGAGCGCGACTACTGTATGCTTACCCTCTTCTTAAACTGCGGTATGCGTCTTTCCGAACTTCGCGGAATCGATCTTGACCATATTCACGATACCGTCCTTACTGTTATCGGTAAGGGTAATAAAGAAAGAACGATATATCTTAATAAGGCATGTCTTGATGCGATTGAAGAGTGGCTTCCCAAGAGAGCCCAGATAAACATCAAGCCTTCAGCCCAGAAAGCCCTGTTCGTAAGCAAGCGCGGAACAAGGATCTCTGATGACATGATCCAGATAGTAATTAAGCGTCTTCTTCTGCAGGCAGGAATAGATACGAGAGTTTATTCGGTACATAAGTTAAGACATACAGCCGCTACATTGATGTATAAGTATGGTCATGTAGACATTAGAAACCTTCAGATGATCTTAGGTCACCAGAGTGTATCTACCACTCAGATATATACGCATGTAGATGAACAACAGCTTCAGGATGCGGTTAACAGCAATCCGTTGTCTAACTTCAAGCCTGAAGAGAAATAAATCCAAGGAGGAAACTATGAAAATCGCTTTTTTCGACACAAAGAACTACGACAGAGAAGTCTTCGAACCAAAGCTTAAGGCTTCAAAGATCAGAGCCAAGTTCTATGACACACGTCTTGATGAGGATGACGCTGTACTTGCCAAAGGATGCGACGCCATCTGTGTCTTCGTAAACGATGTAGTTAACAAGACAGTCATCGATCAGCTTTCTGAATACGGTGTTAAGATCATCGCATTAAGATGCGCAGGCTACAACAACGTCGACTACAAGTATGCCACTGAGAAAGGCATAACCGTTGTACGAGTTCCTGCTTACTCGCCTTATGCTGTTGCTGAGCATGCCATGGCACTTCTTCTTACATCAACAAGAAAGATCCACAAGGCATATATAAGAACCCGCGACTTTAACTTCTCATTGCAGGGCTTAACCGGATTTGATCTTTACGGCAAGACAGTAGGGGTCATCGGTACAGGTAAGATCGGTAAAGTATTCATCAACATCTGTAAAGGCTTCGGAATGAAGGTTATCGCATACGATAAGTTCCCTTCCGAGATCCCCGATGTCGAGTACAAGCCTCTCGATGCAATTTACAAAGAAGCTGATATCATCTCTTTCCATTGCCCTCTTACTGATGACACCCGCCATATGTTCAACTTAGGAACACTAGGCAAGATCAAGCCGGGAGTTGTTATCATCAACACTTCAAGAGGTGCATTGATCGATGCTGAAGCATTGCTTGAAGGAATCAAGACCAAGAAGATCGGAGCCGCATGTCTTGATGTATACGAGGAAGAAGCCGGCTACTTCTACGAGGATCTTTCCGGAAGCATCATCGACGACGATACTTTAAGCAGACTCATATCAATGCCTAACGTAATTGTATCTTCGCACCAGGCATTCCTTACCAAGGAGGCTCTCGAGAATATCGCCACAACAACAATCGAGAGTGTCATCAAGATAAGTTCCGGTGAAGAGTGCGCTAACATAGTAAGCTAACAAATAAATGAATCATAAATAATAAGGGGCTGTCGATTTGAAGTGAACCCCTGAAGTTGAACAAACTTCGGGGGTTTTTACATGAAATACGAT
>CAMJGB010000164.1 GCA_946405115.1 uncultured Clostridia bacterium
TCATCGGAGAAATACCACTCGATATAGTCGATGAAATCTGTGGATGCATTACCTGAAACAGTTTCTACAGTACATGTTGAATCGGCAATTGCATTTCCTGCAAGATCATACATGATGCATCTGTACTGACCGGGCTGGATGTATCCTTCCGGCGTCAATTCAAGACCGGGAACATGGCTCTGGTTGTAATAAGCCTCGATCCAGTAACCCTGATCGTACTCTGTTCCGCTCGTATAAACGAGTTCGCCGTTATAGTAATACTCATAATAGAACTCGAATGTGATCTCTGTAGCATCATCGATAGGAATGATGTCAAGCTCGATGGAATCAGTGTTTGTATAAACGTCATTGCTTGAGAAGTACCACTCGATGTGATCTACGTAGTCTGTGAGCGGAGGAATGAACTCGAAGTCCTTAGCCGCATCATAGAAATCATAAACGTTAAAGAGTCCACTTAATCTGGAGTCATTAACAAGCCAAATCTCATCGTCGAGAACAAACTCAACAGTCTGTGAGATCTCACGTGTATCGGAAGAAGAATCCTCCAAAGCATCAATGAACGCCTCGAGATCTCCGCCGTCATCAATCACCTGATCATATACAGCCTCGTAATCAACCATTGTCCATGTGATATCGACGCTGCCTTCCTCATTCTTCTTCGAGGACTCAACAGTCTCCTCGTCGATGGAATAATCGATCGTGCCCAAGATTGCCTCACACACGTCTTCATAACCGTCAGGAAGTCCTGCATCGGAACCTTCCATGTAAAACTCTATATCCTCCTCGAGGTCACGTCCGTCAGCCATAAGGCCTACGATGTCTCTGACCTTGCCCTTCTTGACTGCTTCGGCATAATCTTCTGCCGCTGCAAGTACGCCTTCATCGTCCTTATCGAACAAGGCACAGCCGTTAAGAGAAGCAAGCATAGAAACGCAGATTACCGAAGAAATGAACTTCTTTGCTGCTTTCATACATATTCCTCCATTCGTATTTAGTGCGATAAACGCAAACTTAATATAACTAATTATTGAGGAATTTACAATTCTGTTGATTATTACCAGAGCTGGCAGATAAATGAGATCTCGCCGTTCTTCCATACGGCGCGTATGCTTCCCTTGTACTGACTGCAGATGTTCTCCGCGATAGAAAGGCCTATTCCGTAACCGCCCTTATCTATGTTGTGTGACTTGTCTTCCCTGTAGAATCGCTCGAAGAACTTGTTGTAGTCAACGTTGGCACCGTCCTCATAGCTGTTGGATACGGTGAGGCGCACGGAACCTTTACGAAGCTGCATAAGCTCAACCTTCACGGTACCGTTCTCGTCGCAGTACTTGATGGCATTATCGGTAAGGAGCGTCGTAAGCTGCATTATCTTGCTCGCATCGGCTCTTATCGTTACCTCGGGCGGAATCGAAGACTCTAAGGTGATCCCCGCCTGTGACGCAACCGGCTCGAAAGTCTTAACCGTCTCATACACGATAGCAGAAGCATCGATGTCGGACATCTCGGTCTTATCCTCAATCTCCTGTGCTTTCGTGATCATGACGAGATTCGCGATGAGTCCACTCATATGATCGACCTGCTTCAGGGTAGAAACAGACCACTCGTCCTCACCGTTAATCATCTGGCTCATCTCCGTGTTCGCGCGTATTACTGCAAGCGGTGTCTTCAGCTCGTGGCTCGCATTCGTGATAAAGTCCTGCTGCTTTTCGAAGATCTCTGCCTCGGATGCAACTACGTGCTCGGAGAAGTGCGTTACGAGGATATACGTTACGGCAAGGCCTGCGACGCACACGGTCAGTGTTATGAGGAAGAGTCGCTGCAGTGCGACAAGCTCATCGGTTGCGTCAATGAATGCTATTACTTCTCCATCGGGAGTGTCGACATACTTGTACCAGATTCTGCCCCTGCTTCCGTAGCCGTAGTTTCCTTCTCTTACTTCATGCCCCAGCTCGAAAAGAAAATCTCCGTAACGCTGGATGTTACGTCCCGAAGTAGAGATGAGGTGCCCTTCTTCATCGTAGGAAAGAACCCAGTAGTCTTCCTGCACCCTGACGTTCGTGGAGAAGACTTCACCTAATCCCGGATCATCGATGTAGTAATCAACCCAGGAGGTGTTTGAATCATCGAGGTCGCTTTCAATAAGCATGTCGAGTCCGGATCTTATCGCACGTCTTGATATCGTATAGCTTGAGATCCAAATAGCGCCGCCCAAGAACACCATAGTAAGGAAGATCGCGAGCATCGCGACTGCAATAAACCTTCTTCTGATCCTCTCGATGGTTCTGTTATTCATGCCTGTAAAGTGAACTCTCCGCCCTTCTCTCCCGAGATCTTAACGGGAGAGCCGATTGCCGTAAGCTTGTTCTTAAGATATGAGATGTAAAGCCATACCGTATCTTCGCCGGTGTCAGCCTCGCCCTTCCACACCTTCTCAAGGATGTGTCCTGTGGCAAGCGCACGGTCCGAATTAAGCATGAGTTCACGCATAAGTTCATACTCTTTAAGCGAGAGTCTTACCGTGTTGTTTGAACTAAGCGAGAGGTCGTCACCGTTAAGACTTAAGTCAGCGAAAGTAATCTTATCCGTAGAGTAGTCGCCGCCTCTTCTTATCATCGCGCGCACCCTTGCAAGAAGCTCCTTCATCGCGAAAGGCTTGGGAAGGTAATCGTCAGCTCCTGCATCCAATCCTGCGACGCGGTCGTCGATGTCAGCCTTGGCCGTGAGCATCATTACGGGAGTTAATATGCGCTTTTGTCTTATCTTGGTAAGAAGTGTAATTCCGTCCATCTTCGGCATCATTATGTCGAGGATGATCGCATCGTAGCCGTTCTTTAGAATGAGGTCATATGCCTCCTCCCCATTGAATGCCGTGTCTACTTCATAACCTGATCTTGTGAGAAGAACCGTCACCGCGCGGTTCAGGTCCTGCGTGTCTTCAGCAATTAATATCTTCATCTTACATTTGTCCGTATATCATGTTACGTATAGTCTGCATGGATACATCCGTAGAAGCGAGCTCATCGGCACATCTTTTAAGTTCGGCCGTGATGAGTTCCTTATTCACCGTAATATCCTTTTTGTACTTGATGTCATGTTCAAGTGCAGCCCACGTATCCATGGATATCGTTCTTATCTGAATCTCGGCAGGATAGCCCTGAGCATTACGAACGATGATGTGATAGCTTCTGTAGCCGTTAGGCTTGGCATGAGCGATATAGTCTTTCTCCTCGACTATGGTTATGCCTTCAAGATCGCGGATGCCGTCTCTGACCTTATAGATGTCGTCTAAGAAAGTGCAGATGATCCTGATTCCTATGATGTCATGTACGTTGGAAAGGATATTATCGGGTGTAGGCTCTACCCCCTTCTTGGAACACTTTTGCAACACGCTTTCTTCATTCTTAAGTCGAGCCATCGTGTGATCGATGATGTTTGTCCTGTTGAATGCTTCAAGCGTCTGTTCCATCATGGAAATCTGTTTCTCGAGAGTTCCCATGAACGACAATAAGCCGTAATAGTGTTCTCCGTAAATGTTATCCATGAGCATATAATAACACCTCTTTCCGAGGAAAGAGGTGTAAAACTTGTGTAACGAATTTTGCCTTTACTTATCAGAGGTAAGTAAGGAACTGTGATGCAAGTACTACCGTTACGAGAGCGATAGGATATGTAGCTGCATAAGCGGAAGCTACGTTGGATGTACCTGTTGACTGGATCAAAGCTCCGAGAGCAGGTGTACTTGTCATACCGCCTGTGATGGAACCCAAGTTGTTAAGCAGTGAGAGCTTGAGAACGTACTTCGCGAAGAAGAATCCAACGAACAAAGGCACGATCGTGATGAGTGCGCCCCATACGAAGAGAAGTCCGCCGTAAACCTTAAGTGTGTCAACGAATGCAGCACCGCCTTCGATACCTGCACCGATAAGGAAGAGTACAAGACCGAACTCCTGGAAGATTGAGAGCAGATGCTCCTTAACCTTAAGTGAGAGTCTTCCGATGTGACCGAAGTGACCATAGATAAGTCCCATGATGAGAGGACCGCCTGTTGCACCAAGGCTGAAGGAAGAACCTCCCGGAAGAGGGATAGTGATGCTGCCGAGGATGAGTCCTGTCATAACTGTGAGTGCGAATGCACCGCATCCGAACTTATCCAATGTGAAAAGCTTTGTTGAGATCTTCTTCTCTCCGTCAAAATCACCTACAGGAGCAAGCAAAGATCTCTCGTGCTCCATGTTTACCTTGAGGATTCTCGGGATGATCTGTACGAACAAAACTACACCGATAACTCCGAAAGGATAAGCAACAGCATGTCCTACTGCAATCTCGCCGTAGAACTCAGAACCCTCGAGAGCTCCCTGTGCAGCAGCGAATGCAGGTGTACTTGTAAGTGAACCGGACATAAGACCTACTGCCATGGCAGAAGTCATATTAGGAACAAAGAGTGTGATAAGTGCTGTAACGGCACTTCCCGACAAGATGATGAGAAGACCAAGAAGGATATAGGACTTGGCATTCTTCTTAAGATTCTTGAAGAAAGTAGGACCTGCGATGAGACCTACAGATGTTACGAACAGGATAAGACCGATATTCTGAATGATCTTAAACCATGTATCGATCGTGCTGAGCTTATCAGCCCAACCTGCGATGCATCCTACATTATCATCATAACCAACAGTTACACCCTTAAAGTGTCCGAAGAACAAGGCTACGATGAAGATCGCTGCAGTACCTAAAGATACGCCCTTAATGTTGATCTTTCCGATGAGATAACCGATGAAGATTATCGCGAACATAAAGAAGAGCGCCAAAGA
>CAMJGB010000165.1 GCA_946405115.1 uncultured Clostridia bacterium
GAGCGCATACTTAGCCTCATCCCAAGTCTGGAAATCGTAGCCTACAAGTCCGCCCGTATCACCGGAGTTTGCATTAAAGCACCAGAACGTATGGCTCAATCCGTAGTTGTTGATCATCTGAGCCTCATAGTTCATCCACTGCTGATTAGCTCCTCCGTCCATGAATCCGCCCCACTCGCCGATGAGCAAAGGAGCGATATTCTCTTCTCTTATGTAGAGGAACATATTGTGCCAGTACTCATTGTAAAGAGAGTTATAAGTGAAGCTCCCTCCGTGGAACCACGGCTGGTTATATACAGCAGGGCCGTAGTCATGAGGGGAATAAACAATCTGATCGTTCCTGTCGGCATTGCCGAAGTTTACGGGGTAATTTCTTACGCCCTGAAGATTGCCGCCCCAGAAGGCTGTCTGACCGTTACAAGTCTCGATGCCTTCGATGACGATGAGAAGATTCGGGTTGATGTCGAGTATCGCATTGCCCGCTCTGGTAGCAGCTCTTCTCCAGTTATTCTGAGCACTGCTTTCGTCCCAGACCGTACCGCCGTGAGGCTCATTCTTAAGATCGATGGCAAGCACCGTATCGTTGCCGTTATAGTGCTGAACAAGCCATGTCAAAGACTCGATCCACTGATCTTCCGAATACGTTCCGTTGTACCAGTACTCATACATGTGACCGCCGCCGTTACTGTCAAGACTGTGAAGGTCAAACATGACCTTGATGCCGTACTCCTGACATTTGGCAATGGCATAATCCAGAATCTGCAGACTGTTCATTCCGCTTAATTCAGGATTCGTGTAAGAGTTGTAATTAGCCTGCGGATACTGTCCGCTCTTCCATGCAAGAATAAGCTCGGAAGAGATCGGGATACGGAGAAGATTAAATCCGTGATCCGCTATAGCCTTTAATCCCGACGCCATGTTGATCGACCAGCATCCGTCGAAGATATTCGTTCCGGTGTTATAACCGAACCAATTGATACCTGTAAGCCTTACTTCACGCCCCTGTGCATCAACGATCCTTCCGCCTGACGTATGAAGCCAGTCATCACCGTTTACGGCTGTTGCCGCATAAACGGTTCCGGACTCATTCGTGAATAAGTCCGCATTTATAAGAGTCGCTGACAGCGATGCTGCCAGCGACACGGTAAGAATCAATGATATGAGCTTTCTAAGCCTCACGAGAACTTAACCTCAACCTTATGCGAAGCGCCGTCTGTGAAGATCGGTACCTTGCAGTCAGGAAGCTCGGATCCGTCACAGAATACCTTTACGCCCTCGTTTGTACGGCGGAAGCCCTCAGGCTTTGTGATGCTGATCTCATAGACAGCAAGTCCGCTGTTAACTGTAACGTTAAGGCCTGTATCAGACTCTCTGAGCAAAGGCTCAACGATCAATGCGTCTGATGTGAACTCTACGCCGAAGCAAGAGAAGAGGCAGAGCAAGAGCCATGTGGATGTACCGGAAAGTGTAGGTCCGATATTCTCGCCTGTGCTTGAGTTGTTGTACTGTGTGCACCATCTCGGGTTACCGCATGAATCGAACGGATGCTTCAATGTTCTGTAAGGCAAGATACGGTCGATTACCCAGTAAGCTGTGTTAGCAAGTCTTGCTGCAAGCTCAACATCAGAAACTTCCTTAGCTGCCTTGAGCATAGCTGCTGCAGCCATCATGTTAGCGTGCTTGAATACACCGCCGTTCTCACGGTCTCCGGGATAGTAGAGCGCTACGTCGATAGAAGGAGCGATCTTCGGATAATCTACTGTGGAGCAGAGTCTGAAGCCGTAAGGTGACTTGATATACTTATCCATTGAATCAAGCATTGTAGAAATCTGCTGCTCGTCTGCACATCCGGAGAGTACGGACCATGAGAATGCATTGAGGAAGTATGTTCCGGGAGCATCCTCAACCTGGAGCTTATCACCTGCAGCACCGAGGTACTCGAGCTCAGGCTTGTTCTTTCTGTTGAACAATACTCTTGCGAAGAAGTCGTTCTTCCAAGCATTCTCTCTCATTGTCTTCTTAACGGACTCGGAAAGCTCGCCAAGCTCTGCTGCGTAAGCTGCGTCGCCTGTCTTCTCGAACATACCCTTAGCTGCATCGATTGCAACCTTGAGGAGGAAGCCGTTCATTGTTGACTCTGAGTACTCTGACTCGAAAGGAACCTCACCGTAAGCCTTACCCTTGGCTGCGAGCTGCTCCTTGTAAGCCTCAAGCTTCTTGCCTGCAGGGAGGAAGTCAGGATCTACTCTCAAGCAGTCGTTCCAGTCAGCTCTGTCGATGAGCGGAATTCCGTGTGAACCAACGGAGATCTTAGCGCTGTATGTGATGATTGCCTTGATTGTCTCGAGGATTGTTCTCTTCTTGCCCTCACCCTTCTTAACAGCAGCCATTGCGATCTCAGGTGTAGCGTATGTCTGAGCCATTACTACCTCTTCCTTAAGGAAGTCATAATCGCCTGTCAAAGATACATATCTGTCGAGAGCCTGGAGGAGCCAGAGACCGTCATCGGACCACTGACCGGGCTCCTTGCCGTACCAGTAGAAGTTGTGGTTTGTGTAACCCTCTTCGAATACGTTGCTTGTCCACTCACGAAGGAGCTTCTTAACGAACTCCTGCTGTCCCATACCAGCGAAGTAGTACATGGAAGCGAAGATGTCCTGGATCTCTCTGAATCCGATCTCACGGTAACCCTTCTGTGTCCAGTCGAGTGATCTACTTACGAATGTCTGATAGAAAACCTGGAAAGGAAGGTTGTTGTTAACGTAAGACTCGAAGTTCTTATCGTCGTGTGAGATCTTCATGTACTTTGCGTAGTCGTGTGTGAAGTTAACTACCTTGTCGAACATAGCAGGGAGAGCCTTCTCGTCGCTATAGTAAGCGATGAGGTTAGCGATCTCCTCGTTAGTTGTCTTATCAACAACATAACCGTCGTTAACTACGTCGGATGTAAGACATGTGAAATTGTCAGCTCTTACGGAACCGCCTGCCTTAACCTTGAAGCTTGTAGCAAGAGCGAAGAATCCGGGACCCTTTCTGGACTGCTTGTCAGAAAGGAAAGAGATGAACTCAGGCTTTGCAAGTGTGCCGCCGCCTACGAAGTCTGCATAACGTGCGCAGTACTGTGTAGGAAGCTTAGCCTTGCCGTCCTCATGAACGATAAGAGTATTCCAACGGATGTTGCCCTTAGCATTCTTCGGGTTAGGATCATTACAGATAGCTGTGATGTTATCGTCCTCGTCATAGAAAACTTCGGACTCGCATACAACTGTAGTAAAGATAACGTCCTCGCTCAAAGCATGTACCTGCTTTGTTCCGAACATACCTGTGTATACGATGCGAAGGTCTCTGTCAGCAGAACCTGTATTCTCGATGTTGATCATCTGAGCTTCTGTAGCAAGAGGCATGTTCTCCTGTGCAGGAAGGATGAAGATTGTTCTTGTGATCTTAAGTCCGTCCTCAAGCTCGTAAGAGATGATTGTTCTATTCTGTGAATGTGTTGTTGTAACCTTCTTAAGACCCTCAGCCTTAGCTGTACCGGACCAGAAGATCTGCTTGCCGTTCTCTGTTAAGTAGAACTGTCTGTTAGCAGGGAAACCGTTCTCCTCGGGGAGATAATCCCATCTTGTAGCAAGAACCTGTGTATCGGCATGTGATCTGAAAGAACCGCCGCCCAATGCATCTACGGCGCTCTTAGGTGTGCTCTGCAAAGGTCTGTCAAAACCGATTCTGTTACCGATAAGCATGTTTGTGTAGTAGTGAGGACCCGGAACAGGTGTGGAAGGATCGAATGTAAGCTCACCGTTGCCGTCAAGCTCGCCGCCCCACATCTTGGAACCGTCGATCGCAGCCTTGATCGCTGCCTTCTGCTCTGCACTTATAGCCTCAGGAGCACTTGCGCCCTCAACATAAAGGTCGCCTTCTGCAGTAAAGAGAACACTCTTACCCTGCTCGAAAAGCTTTGTCAAAAGATCGTTGATCTCGCTCAACTGAAGTACTACTGATACTACAGGAGAATCGAACTCGAGTCCGCTTACGCCGGCTACGATAGGAGCCTTAGTAAAACCTATATACTGTGCACTGACAGAACCTGTCAAAATGCTTCCAAATTTTTCCTCTACAATAGTCTTAGCAGAAACCTGCTTATCCCTGGCTTTAATGCCGGTAATAGTCTTGTTGCTCATTGGGGAAACCTCCGCGTATTTGTTGGCCAACAGCCAATTTTTATTATATCAGCAGACCCCGCCAACCTAAAGGGGTTGACGGGGTCAATTTGCTAATTATCAGTTAATTTTATGCACTCAGCCGAGAACAACCTCAACCTTGTGTGTCTTGCCGTCGCCTGCAACAGGAACGATGCATCCGTCAACAGCCTGACCGTCAACTGTGAGGCTCTTAACACCCTTGTTTACGTGATCAGGATTCTTGATCTCGATCTCGTATGTGTCGCCTCTGAACTGACGTGTAGCCTTGAAACCGTCCCAAGCAGCAGGGATGGAAGGATCTACTCTCAAGCCATCGAACTCAGGCTTAACACCGAGGATGTACTGGGAGATAGCAACCATGTTCCAAGCAGCTGTACCTGTGAGCCAGGAGTTCTTGCCCTGACCGAAGTTCTTAGCATCCTTACCGCCGATCATCTGACCGTAAACGTACGGCTCAGTCTTGTGGATATCAGATGTCTCTTCTGTGAAAGCAGGAGCGATCTTTGAATAGTACTCGAATGCCTTCTCTCCTCTTCCTGCATAAGCCTCAGCACAGATGATCCATGCGTTGTTATGTGTGAAGATACCTGCGTTCTCCTTGTATCCGC
>CAMJGB010000166.1 GCA_946405115.1 uncultured Clostridia bacterium
TTAACGACATGCGTTACGAAGACGGCAAGATCTATGCCGACATAAGTGTCGCATGTTCCAAGGGAACTTACATAAGATCTATCTGCGATGATGCAGGTGAGATTACGGGCTTCCATGCATACGCACTTACTTTAAGAAGGACCAAGGCCGGACCTTTTGATATCAGCAATGCTTATACCGAGGAGCAGATAAGCGCTATGGCCGAGAAGGAAGATTATTCCTTCGTTATTCCAAGAACGGAAGCCATGTCCTCTATGCCGAGGATCGAACTTGATCCGAAGCAGTTCGAGGATGTTAAGCTCGGTAAGAAGATACCCGCAGATAAGTTCTCATCCCTTGAGGAAGGACTTCGTGTGGCGGCTTTTCATAACGATGAACTTGTTGCTGTTCTTTACAGAGAGGAACAGCTTATGAGAATAGAAAGGATGCTTTATTGTTGAACGGTCATCTGACAACAGTTTGCTATCTTGATACACTGCCTTACTTGCATAAGGGAAGGGCAGTAGCTTTGGGTTTCTTCGACGGAATCCATATGGGGCATAAGCAGATCATAAGACAGACGGTTAAGACTGCTGCCCTTAACGACATGACTTCGACTGTCATGACATTCATTAACTTTGACAAGAGCGGGGAAGGGCTTCTTACTACCATCGAGGAGAAGCGAGAGATCTTATCTTCTCTCGGAGTAGATGAACTTCTCGTATTGGACTTCGATCAGATCAAGGATATGCCTGCAGAAGATTTCCTTTATGAGATCATCCTGATGAAGCTTTCTTCAGCTGCGCTTTTTGCAGGCAACGACTACAGGTTCGGTAAGATGGCTCAAGGCGATGCCAAGCTCCTTAAAGAGTTTGGTGAGAGCAAGGGTATGGATGTAACCATATTTGAAGATAAGCTTTACGGAAGCGATAACAGAAGGCTTTCTTCCACATGGCTTCGCGAGACTATTAACAGCGGTGACGTTAAGCTTTATTCCGAACTTTGTGCGGGAACGAACTTCTCTTATTCAGGAATGGTAGTAACCGGAAATCAGCTTGGAAGAAAGCTCGGTTTCCCCACGGCTAACATTACCATCCCCGAGGATAAGATGAGGGTTAAGCGAGGAGTATATGTATCACGCGTAATGCTCGGCAGCCGTAAGCTTTACGGCGTAACTAATGTAGGACTACGACCTACGGTAAACAGCGACACAACTCTTGCCGATACGGCAGAGACTTTTATATTTGATTTTGATGAAGATATCTACGGAGCAAGGATCAAGGTGGAGCTTCTAAGCTTCATAAGACCCGAGCAGAAGTTTGATTCAGTCGATGATCTTGCAGCACAGGTTAACCTGGATAAGGAAAGTGCAAAGACATGGCTTGCAAAAAGCGGTATAATCATCGGCGTATAGAGAGGATTAAGTATGAATTACGATGAAGTGAAATTTCCTTTTATAGGAATTACCGTTCAGGTCGATCCGGTCGCATTCTCGATCGGTTCTTTCCACGTATATTGGTATGGTTTATTGATTGGTGCTGCAATGCTTCTTTGCGGCTTCCTTGCTGTTAAGCATGCGAAGGCAAATAAGTTCTCGGAAGATCTCGTTTACGATGTTCTTCTCGTGTCACTTCCTTCCGCCATCATCGGCGCAAGACTTTACTATGTGCTTTGTGAGTGGAGCTACTATTCACAAGACCTGAGCCGCATCTTCGATACACGTTCCGGCGGTCTTGCCGTATACGGCGGCGTCATGGGAGCTTTCCTTGGCACATATATCATGTGCAGGATCAAGAAGGTTCCTTTCTCTACTGTAGTTGATTATTGTGTTGTTTATATTCCTTTGGGTCAGGCAATCGGCCGCTGGGGCAACTTCTTCAATCAGGAGTGCTTCGGTACTACTACGACACTTCCTTGGGGCATGACTTCAGAGAAGATCTCCCGTTATCTTGCAACGGAGTGCCCTGAGCTTGATCCTTCAATGCCGGTTCATCCGACATTCCTTTATGAGTCACTTTGCACTATCACATTGTTCGTAATACTTCTTCTCATCAGACAGAGCAGCAACAGAAAGTTTGATACGACTTGTGCTTACATGGTTCTTTACGGCGTCGTAAGATTCTTCATCGAGGGACTTCGTACAGATTCACTTTACATCGGCAGCACGAACATCAGAACTTCACAGCTTTTGTCTTTGATCCTTGTGTTTGCAGGTACGATCATCGTACTCATCTCACACTGGAACGAGTGGGAGAAGCTTCCGCTTCCCGTGAAGGAAGCTCCCAAGGCAGAAGCAAAAGCTAAAGCGTAATCATGCCCGGCAAGTCAGGTATTGAGAAACTTCGCAATACGCAATACTTCAGAAAGGTCGACTACTACCTTATAGTTCCGATCTTTCTTATTACTGTCATCGGACTTTATGTTCTTAACAAGGTTCTTTCCGACGGTTACGAAGCATACCCGAATAACCTCTACAGACAGGTGGGAGCTGCCATAGTCGGAATGGCGATCACGGCATTCCTGTGCGCCATGGATACGCAGATCCTTAGAGTATTCGGCTGGGCTATCTACGGCGTGTCGCTGTTCCTTCTGGTATTGGTTCCTATCGACGGTTACGATCTGTCTTGGAAGTGGGGAGCAGACTCATGGCTCAACCTTCCCGTCATCGGTAACTTCCAGCCATCGGAGCTTATGAAGATAGGTCTGTCGATGGCCGCGGCGGATATATTCGAACGAATATCGGAGAAGAAGATATCTATCCTCAAAGGACTCGGTTTCCTCGCACTTACATACGGCCCTCCGATGCTTCTCATCTTGAGCCAGCCCGACTTCGGTACGGCGATGGTTATCGTATTCTCCTTCGCATGTATCGTGTTCGTATGGGGTCTTAAGTACAGATACTTCCTTCTCACGATTTCCGGCATCATCGTAATCGGCGTTCCTTTTGCATGGAACTTCTACCTTAAGGATTACCAGAAGAAAAGAATCCTTCCGCTGCTTTTCGAGGGTACTGACCCCGAGGCAGAGTGGAACCTCGTGCAGTCCAAGGCAGCCATCGCTTCCGGCGGTCTTTCCGGAAACCATACGGGAGTCATCGTTACCGTTCCCGTTAAGGAGAGTGACTTTATCTATTCTGCGACTTCGGAGCACTTGGGCTTTATCGGAACGACGGCACTTATCCTGCTCGCGTTCTTCTTCCTTTGCCGCTGCCTCTTCGTAGCAGCAAAAGCATCGCGTCCTGCGTACTCGTACATGATCGTAGGTCTCGTTGCATCTTTTGCTTTCCACTACATCGAAAATATGGGTATGGCCGTAGGACTTCTTCCTATCACGGGTATCCCGCTTCCGTTTGTAAGCTACGGAGGTACGGCCATGCTGGTTAACTACATATCGTTTGGAATTATTCTGAACATTTCCATGGAACTTAAGAACTAAAAAAGGCTGCCCGAAGGCAGCCTTCTTAAGATAGTACTGATAATCTTTTAAACGTTAACCTGATAGAAAGCACAGATACTTGCCCATTCGGGAGTTGCAGCAAACTGATCAACAAGCTGATCTCTTGTTGCTGTTCCGTTGTCTAAAGCAGCTGTCCAATTAGCAAGACCTTCAGCATCGGGAGTAGGGTTGTTGCAGAATACTCTGTAAAGAGTTCTTACATAATCTTCATTACTGAGGTTCATAGCTAAGAACTCCTGGCTTCCAAAGAATCCTCTGACAATATCTGTTCCGCTAGCACCGTTAAGAAGATCGTCCATCCAATAAGTTCTGCCGATATTCTCATAAGATCTGTTAAGTACGACCACATAAAGATTCTCAACAAAATTGTAAATGGAGAGTTCCCTCTGCTGTTCCGGAGTGAGAATTACCGGAGCAGGTGCATCAGAATCTGCTGCGGGTTCAGGATCAGAATCTGATGTTGGATCTACATAAGGATTCGTGGGAGCAGGTGTATTATCCCAATATGCAGTGAGTGTCAAAGTATCGTTATGAACATATGTAAGTGGATGGTAACCTCCGGAGGCTACGAAATCACTTGTGAAAGTTAATGGCTCACAATCGTAGCAATCACGGATATCGTCCTGAAGGAAACACCATCCCCAGAAGTAATAGCCATCATTGGTAAATTCAACATGTGGAAGAGTTACGGTATCTCCATAGTTGATATTAGTAACATCGTCCATTGATCCGGTAGCAGTGGTTCCGTCCACACCTGGTTTGAATTCTATCGTATATGGACCTTCATCTGCTAATGCAACGCTGTTAATGCTGAAGATCAAAGCTGCAGCTATCGATATGCTTGTTATTTTCCTAAGAATCGATTTTTTCATCGGATTTTCCTCCTAATAGTTGACTGATGATTTGAGTTTATAGTTAACATATGTCAATAATATTTTTGTTTTTTGAACGGTGTGTGAACGTTGAAATTACGCGGTTCTGCGGTTTTTATTGATTGTTTTTTAAATATAGAAAGCACCAAAAATCCTTGGCGAGTTGTTTAATGTTAGGTATTGCACAATGCATAATACTGTGCTATATTCAATTCGAAGGTTGATCCGCACAAATTTAAGACAGGGGGATAGATATGAACAATCAGTTCAAAAAAGGTGTGCTTGATTTGTGTGTGCTTACCATCCTGAAGAAAGGTGACAGCTACGGCTATGACGTAGCTGACACTCTTTCCAGGAAGATACAGATGTCCGACGGAACGGTTTACCCGATATTAAGAAAATTAGCGAATGACGGACTCGTAAGCACGTATCTCAAGGAATCACAGAACGGACCGCCGCGTAAGTATTATCACCTCACAGACGAAGGAGCAGTTAAGCTTCA
>CAMJGB010000167.1 GCA_946405115.1 uncultured Clostridia bacterium
TGCGGTATTCTTACGTGTTCGCCTTCCGGAAGCTTTTCGAAATCGCTGTTAAAGATCCAATCATTATTAAGATCTATCTTCATTGGAATTTCTCCTCTTAATCCTCATCTTCTGAGGAACGATGGTCATCTTCGTAACACAGGAGTTGCCACGCATTCCAAGTGCAGACTTAACTGCATCAGCAACCTCGTCAGGATCAAGTCTGCACATGGGGTCGTCATCTACTGTGAAATCAGCATTGCGGTACAGGTTGGTGTTCGTCATGTCAGGACAGATCTCGATAACCTTAACATCATGCTTTCTTGCCTCCTCGAAAAGGCTTGCAGAGAAACTCGAAAGTCCGGCCTTAACGGCACCGTACGAAGCACCGTAAGTATTGGTCTTATAAGCTGTAACAGAAGAAATATTAATTATGGTACCCTTTCCCTGTCTCTTAAAGCACGGGAGAAGATAACCCGTAAGTATCATGGGAGCCTCAAGATTTGTCCTAACCATCTGCTTGATCTGCTCGAGTGTAAGGTTCTCGTGAAGTCCATAGAAACCGACGCCCGCGCAGTTTACAAGAATCTCAGGATTCTTGATACCGGAAACTACGGAGATCAACTTTGTAGTATCAGTAACATCGCAGATGATGGTATTGAAACCATAATCAGTATTCTTATCAAAATGTCTGGCAATTCCATATACATCGTAACCTGACGATGCGAGCATCTTTGCTATCGCCAGTCCGATACCGGATGATGCACCAGTAACGATCGCTGCTTGCTTAGGGGATGATGTAGAGTTTGTTTCCATAGCCGGCCTTCTCCAATTCATTCTTGATGATTCCGATCAACCTCTCACGAAGCTTCGCGGGATAAACACAGAACCCATCTTCACGATCGAACGGGAAAAGCACAGCCGAAGAATCAGGACAGGCTTTCCGCAGATTCGGAAGATAGTCCGAGGATATTCGGAACGTGCCGATGCTGATATCTCTGACGCATGAAAGATCTATGCTTTGAAGTATCTTACCGACAAATTCATTGTAACATAATTCAAAGTTTTTTATGTATATCAATGGGTCAAAACAGAGGCGAACCTGAGCGCCCTTTGCTATAGCCTGATTAACACACGCGATCCTCGCATCAAGCGAAGGAGTCATCTTCTCAAACCGGCTTATAACCTCATCCGGAGACAATGTGAAAGCATAAATGATATTGCTGTCTTTTTTGAACGAATCAACTACCGACTTAGTTCTTAACTCGAGTGTCAGATCTGAATGAGATGATGCAAATTCTTCCCATTTGTTCATCCAGCTTGAGACCTTGGAAAGTGCACCCAGGTCCGTGTCAAACGATGCACACAGATACATCGGTCCATCCTTAAGTTTCTCCTCACACTCATAAAGATAATCTTCCTGATTCACAAAGATAACTACATTCGAAGTCCCGTACATACCTTTAAGGAAACAGTAATCACACGAGAAAACGCAGTTCATGGCAGACTCGGCATAGTAAAACTTCCCCATGCCAAAGTCCTGACATACAGGAGAAGCATCGAAGATCTTCTTCCCGTCATTTACTGCTAGTATCAGGTTCTTGGATCTATTCTGCAAAGCCGCATCCTGTGCAGGTCTGTTGAATACATCCTTATAGTGTTTAATCCGAATGACAGTACTTTCAGGGAAACGCGCAAGTATACTCTTCGTCTCAGAATAGTTCTCGGCACGCGCCTCAAGATAAATGTGTGAGAATGCTGCGCACACGGGATATCACCTCCTTGCCGCCGGCTCTCGATGTCACCTCACGGGCACCCGCCTCATCGAAAACCCTGTTCCCGTCTTCACCCATACTGCGTGCAAATCTCATAAACTCATCTATCTGAACCTTCATGGAAGCAGAAGCTTTCAGAAGATCATAAAGACGATCATTATTGTCATTGCTCGGCGTTACAATGCTTTCATTAATACTTTTGATTAATGCTTCAATTTCTGGGAGAAAAGACTCGACGAGCTCATTAACAGACTCTTCCGTAACACCGCCTACATCGCCATTATCACTAACCATCTTAAGAAAGATTATTCTGTCCGGGCTGATAAGCTTAGAACCGGCCTGATATATGGCTGATCCCTCCATATCATAAAGATAACCCGATTCAGGATCAGTCTTTACCTCATCAACAGTTATAAGTGAAGCTTCATTAAGGCCTTCTACACGCAGTATGTCCGGATAGTAATCTCTTCCTGTAGCATCATCAGTTATCTTATTAACAATAAACAAACCATGAAGATCCTTGGAGCCGCAGGTTCCGATATTAATGATCACATCAGATGAAAGATCCTGCCTTGTAAGACCATGGTGAAATGTTCTTCCTACTGCAAAAGCCGCATTAACCTTGCCGATACCTGTAAGTACGATCTCAAGGTCATCTGATACGAGGTGTTTTAATGCCTTAACCTCACAATCAATAGCAGCGAATATGTGAATCATAAGAAAATTATATAACAAAAAACCGGAACTGCTGTTCCGGTTTGTAATTGGTTGCGGAGGCGGGACTCGAACCACACGACCTCCGGGTTATGAGCCCGGCAAGCTACCAACTGCTCCACTCCGCGATGTCAGTCGCTGCACTTAAAAAGGAATAAATGGTGCTCGTGACCGGACTTGAACCGGTACGGATTTTACTCCGACGGATTTTAAGTCCGTTGCGTCTGCCGATTCCGCCACACGAGCTTATCCGCAAGTGCTTGAGAATAATATCATCAGTTTTAAGTGATGTCAAGTAAGTGTCTGTTTAATTACATGTGAGCATATACAATTGAAATAATCAGATTTATAAATATAATTTTTATAGTATATAAAACCAAACAAAATCATGAAGAGGTTACAGAATGATTATTGATCCTGAGAACCAGAACAATCAGAACGGTAATAACACACCTAATTCAGATGAATTCGTGGATTCTTCCTTCATGGTCTCATTCAAGGCCAACGAAGGTTCTTCAGTCTCCGATGTTATCAAGGAGAATGAGAATGCTATGAATTCCATGGGTGATGAATTCGATGAGTTTGACAACTTTGACTTCGATTCTTCCAAGTCAGCTTTCAAGCCCCTCGAGAAGCCCGTTGAAGTTGCACCCGAACCTCCTAAGGCTTCTGACAAGAGCGACTTCGAACAGGTAGCTGAATTCGGTGATCCTGCATTTACAGATCCCGCATTCACAGACGGCGATCTTGATTTCAAGGAATTTACTGGCGTTAAGAATGATTTTGGATCTGACGACAGCAAGCTTTTCGAAGCAGGTTCAGATCTTGACTTTGCTACATCTTCCCAGTCCAGCGGTGAATTTGCCGGCGGCATGGATGATGATTTCCATCTTGATGAGGAAGCATTGGCGATCAATCCTTTCAAGCCTAAGAATGCTGACAAGATTCCACCTGCACCTTCTAAGCCTCAGACAGCACCTGCACCTAAGGCTGCAGCTCCAGTTGAAGCAGAGCCTGAAACCAAGGAAGCTGAGGCAGCTAACATTAAGACTTACGGTAAGGTTTCAAGCGGCGTAAATGCTTTTAAGAAGGCACCTGCTGCTGAAGCTCCCAAGAAGGCTGAGCCTGCTCCTAAAGCAGCACCTGCACCTAAGGTAGCACCTACGCCTTCAATTCTTAAGGATGCACCCAAGTCTCCTTTCGTAAATCAGAAGGCAGCTCAGAAAGCTCCCGAGATGGCTGCTGAGCCCAAGGTTGAAGAGCCTGTTAATCCCTTTGTTTCTGAGCCTAAGGAAGAAGCTAAGGTTGAAGTTCCTGTTAACCCTACATCAAATGTAGCTAAGGTTACAAACAGCGCAAGACCTGCTGCCAAGCCCGAGAAGGCTGAGGAAGTCTCCCCCTTCGCTCCGAGAACACGTCAGCAGAACATCCCAGCTGAGAATAACGCAGGTTCAAGACCCGGCGGTGCTGGAACATCGAAGCCTAATACCGCTTCCCGTCCTACACCTGCTCCTCATAAGACAGAACATACACCTAAGATCGATCCTGTAACTCAGGTTTCCACAAAGACAAAGCGTAATACTAAGTCAGATAAGAACAAGTACAGAACTGAACCCGGTAAAGGCGGAATCATTGCTCTTATCGTTGTACTTGCAGCTATCTTCGTAGTTCTCTGGGTACTTGATAACTATCAGAAGTGGTTCGATAAGGTTGATACTACTCCTTCTACTCAGGTAACTGCCGTTACTACAGAGACAACTGTTTCAAACGCTGAGACAGAAGCTGTTGTAGCGACAGTTGTTGAGACAGAGGCAACAACCGCCACCACAACAGAAGCTACAACAGCAACTACTACAGAAGAGACTGAGGCTTCCGTTGAGACAACAGAGGAAACAACTGAAGAGACAACTGAGCAGACAACAACTACTACAACTGCTGAGGAAACAACAACGACAACAACTCGTTCCTCTTCTAATGATTCACCTGTAAGATGCAGCTACACGATCACAAATCCCCGTGTAACATCTGACGGATTCGTATTCGACTTCGCTATTACTAACAACGGTGATACTCTCAACGTTAACAGACTTAACGAGGTTACGATTTCCTTCAATACATCTTCAACAATCACATCTCTTACATCTGATTACTTCACATTCACATCAGATGGAAACAACTCATTCACAGGTACACCCAGAACAGGTTCCCTGCCTTCAGGTGAGACAACAAACATCACAATCAATGCAACAACGGAGAACAGTGTACAGCACTTCTACATCTCCAACTACCACTTCGATTGGGACT
>CAMJGB010000168.1 GCA_946405115.1 uncultured Clostridia bacterium
GGTAGATCTCGTCGAGATCGGCTTCCTTTCCGTTCGCGATCATCTCGTCGTAGCCTTCGATGATCTTCGCGATTGCCTTACCGTCAACACGGTGAGCATTACGTCCGATTGTATTGGAAAGTGACAGGTTCTTGTAAGCGCCTACGCATGCGAGGTCGTCTGTATTCATTACGAGTGAATCCTGGGCAAGACCCTTGAACCAGTCGTAGTTACCCGTCTCCTTAAACATAAGATAAGCTACAGAAGACTTTGTTCCGGCTCCGTCTGCATGAATAGCCGTGCAGTATTCGGGATCACCTGCGATGTCCGGGATAAGCTTAGCGAAAGCTCCGGGGAAAACTCCCTTATCCTGGTTCTTTACAGCTGCCTTTACCTCATCCTTTGTGGGTGATACTCCTCTGCTCAAGTAAGATTCTGCGCTCATACTCTCTCTCCTTTTGTTTAATGTTTCCGACACGGCCGGTAAGCCGGGTTCTGTTAAATGCAATCATCTATCTGTGGCCTGAAATTGCTCTCAGGCTCAAGCCGTCTCCTAAGGCCCGCGGACCACGGTTGCCTACCACGACGTTGCTTCGGGTGGGGTTTACAAGGCCGATATGTCTCCATACCGCCGGTGAGCTCTTACCTCGCCTTTTCATCCTTACCCGCCTCCGAGAAGACGGGCGGTTTTCTTTTCTGTTGCACTTTCCTTAAAGTCGCCTTCACCGGGCGTTACCCGGCACCCTTGTCCTGTGAAGCCCGGACTTTCCTCACGCACCGGCTTTCGCCACTGGTGCCCGCGATTGCCTCGGTCGGTCAGAAAACAGGCTTATTATAACATATTCTCGTATCCCTCATCGTAATAGAAAGATACGTCAGGAAACTGCTTCTCAAGAACCGTCTTGAGGCTCTCCATAAACACCCTTTCAGTAGCATTATGCCCTGCTATGATGCTCAAAATACCCTTGTGAGCAAGAAGGAGCGTAACGTGATGCTTGATCTCACCTGAAATAACAAGTTCTGCTCCGCTCTCAACTACCTGCGGGATGTAGTCCTCCTCGAATGCACCGCCTTGTACAAAGACTTTTCGAAAAGCATTGTCAGCGCTGTTAATGCTTATGGTACCAGTGCTGTTAAGGGCTTCCTTTATTGTCTGCATGTATTCACGAAGCGTAACAGCCGAAGGAAGCTCGTAGTAAGCGCCGTAATCGACACCCTCGATTGCCTTTATGGTCTCGGGAACGGCACCGAGCCTTCTGGCAAGCACGAAGTTACTGTACTCGTGTGCCTTATCGAGGTTCGTATGTGCCGCATAGCAAGAGATGTCATTCTTTATCATGAGAGACAGAAGAAGACCGTTTGTGTCCTCCTCGCTCACGGTATCGATGCCGCCGAAGATCAAAGGGTGATGCGTAAGGATCAGATTGCAGCCGTTCTTTACCGCCTTGCTTATGGCAGAAGAAGTAACATCAAGCGTCAGCATTACCGACGTTACCTTCTGATCGCGCTTACCCGTAATAAGTCCGGGATTATCCCAGCTTTCTGCCGTCTCGGGCGGACAGATTGTATCCATAAAGTCTGTAATGTCTTTAATCCTTGCCATCTTCAAACCTCCTCGAGCATTCTTCTTATCTCTTCGTCTCCGCGCTTGGAAAGCTCAAATCTCATATCGAGTCGTTCCTTATACCCCAGTACCTGAGGCTCACCGGCTGCGATCCTTCTTAAGATCACGGGGCCGTAGTATTTCTGCTTTAACGTGAATTCAGAAGGTACGCCTGTATACATCACCTTCATCATCACATAATAGAAGCCTCTGTCCTCACATGCATTCTCATCAACGATATCAAAACCCGTCTCAAACAGGAACTGCCTTAACTTATCAGACGATTTCTGGGGCTGAAGGCACCAAACGATACTTCGAAGGAGCTCGGGCTCTTCCCTCTCTACAACTCTTTTAAGTATGTCGATCATGTTGTTGCCGCCAAGTCCTGCCATAACTACGATGTCGCCCATCTTAAGCTCAACGCCGTCGAGGCCGTCGGTACAGTAAACCTTCGTCCTGTCTGCGAAGCCGTACATGCGTAAAGTCTGCTCGGAACGCTTGGCAGGTGCCTCGTGAATATCAGTAAGAACCGAAGAACTGAAGTTATCGTTTATAAGTGAATACAAAGCAAGATGGCCGTGATCGGAGCCGACATCAATGATCCTTCTTGAAGTAAGGTCATCAAGCCCCCCGACCGCCATGTCATGAACGGCCTTAAGTCTCGGGGATAAGAATTCTTCCGTGGGGCTAATCACAATGCGTCACTCTTCTGCTGAAGCTTCTGATAGTACTTATCAAGCTTCTCGCTCTTTGCCATAAGCTCCTGCTTCTTAGCTTCGTCATCAGTATTTCGGATGAGCTCACGAAGCTTGATCATCTCCTGAGTGCACTTCTTCGCTCTCACAAGATACAGAGTCTTCTTATACATGTCGACTTCGGCATCTTTGGTGGGTTCAACAGGCATGGAATCGCTCATCTTAAAGAAGAACACCTCAGCCTTGATGCCGTTAAACATAACCTCGGAAAGCTTGTTAACAAGAACGGCTTCACTTACGCCTCTTTGTGCATCGAAGCTCTCGAGGAAATACGTTACCACTTCCCTTATGTTATGTCCCGTGAAATCATTCTTTCTGATTACGTCCGTACGGTCGATCTTGCTCTCATCTGCAAGCAACGGTCCTAATCTTACCGCTCTTACAAGAAGCTCCATCTCGTCTCTCGTGACAACATCAGCCTTGGGAGCATTAGCCGCATTCTCGATGCGCTGCTTGATCTGCTCGCTGTCAGCTTTCTCCTGCTCACGCTTATCCTGGGTTCTCTTGCTCTCAAGATCATCGTCCTCGACATGCTCCATCGCGGCAATAATGGTTTCCGCTCTGGCACCAAGGTACTGGGCTGCCTGCGCTGCCATCTTCTCACGCTTAATCGGGTCGAAAAGCCAGGATCCGTAGGTAACGATATCTTCCTGGAACTTAGTCTGGTCAAGACCTCTCTCGACATCGTAGTTATCATCATAAGCACGGCTGAAAAGATAATCGTTAACATCCTTCGCGCTCTTAACCACAGCCTTAAAAGCCTCAACACCGTCGTTCTTGATATATTCATCCGGGTCCTTACCGTTAGGAACGGCAGCGATCCTTATACGGATCTTAATACCCGACATTCGTCTTAAATATGAAAGCATCATCTTGGATGCTCTTAATGCTGCAGCCTGGCCTGCTTTGTCGCTGTCGAAGAAGAATACTATCTCATCGGCACCACACTTTGATGCAAGGCGAAGCTGATTATCGGTAAATGCGGTTCCAAGTGCAGCAACGGCATTATCCACGCCAGCCTGATGCATCGCGATGGCATCCATGTAGCCTTCAACGATAATGAGTTGCTTGGTCTTGGTGCTTTTCGCATAGTTCAAGCCATAAAGGTGCTTACCCTTCTCATAAACGAGAGAATCAGGCGAGTTAACGTACTTGGGAAGTTCTGGTCCCAGATTACGCCCGCCGAATGCAACTATCTTGCCCAGGAAATCGAATATGGGAATAATCAGTCTTCCTCTGAAAAGATCAATGAGATTGCCGTTCTTGGCTACGGTAAAAAGGCCGCTGTCCTTAAGTTCGGAATCGTCATAGCCCTTCTTCTTGAGGTACTGGTAAAGATTCGTGAATCCGTCCGGTGCATATCCTATGCCGAACTTGACCAATGTCTTCTGTGAAAGCTGTCTTTTGGCAGCATACTCTCGTGCAGCCTTACCTGCATCAGAGTTAAGCGCCTTATAGTAAAAGCCTGCGGCTTCTGTAAGAATGGCCTCAACCCTCTTCTTGCGCTTCTTAAGCTCAGATGAGTTGTCCTTGCCGTCTTCTTCCCACTCAACGGGAACACCATACTGATCTCCAAGGTACTTAACAGCCTCAGGGAAAGACATCTTCTCGATATCCATTATGAAACCGATGGCATTACCGCATTTCTGACAGCCGAAACACTTGTAGATATTCTTCGAGATACTTACAGAAAAAGACGGAGTTTTTTCCGAATGAAAAGGACACAGGCCAAAAAGATTCTGGCCTGTTCTCTTCGTAAACGTTACATACCTGCCTACGACACTTTCAATGTCAGCGCGGGCAAGTACTTCGTCAATAGTACTCTGCGGTATCTTAGCCATTAAGGATCAGTATTACTGCTCCTCCTCTGACTTCTTTTCCTTCTTATCCTTCTTCTTGCTTGTATCAGCAGCCTCACCGTTTCTGGGAACTACTGTCTGGATAGCAGACTTAGTATATGTAACGGGAGTATTTGCAGCAGATGTGTAGATAGTAACATCATCATCTGTGATTCTTGCTACGATGCCGACGAGACCGCCGATAGTAACAACCTTATCACCGATGCAAAGCTTGTCCATCTGCTCCTTAAGCTTCTTATCTCTCTTCTTCTGGGGAAGGTAGATCATAAAGTACATGATAGCGCCGAAAAGCGCGATCATACCTACGCCCATGATGAGATCCATCTGAGTGTATCCGCCCTGTGCAGGTGCATCAGCGGCAAGAATTAAATTAAACATCCTTAGTCCTCCTTATCGAAGGCACCGGCGATCATGTCATCCATGTTATACATACCGGGCTTCTTATCCTGAATATATTTAGCGGCCGCCAGCGCGCCTCTTGCAAAAGCATCTCTCGTCTTGGCACTGTGTGATATCTTAACAGTTTCTTCGTCACTAATAA
>CAMJGB010000169.1 GCA_946405115.1 uncultured Clostridia bacterium
ACTCTCTTCCTGTATCATCCGTCATGTAAGAGCCCCATTCGCCTTCAATTCTGGCATCATCACGAGCTGTAACAACTGAAGATGCAATGGGCTGGCCAAGCTTATCTGTGAAGCAGGATGCCTTGATTCCAACGGAAGTAGCTTCAAGTGCATGTCCGCAAGCTTCGTGGAAAATAACACCGCCAAAACCGTTGCCTATTACAACAGGCATCTTACCTGAAGGAGCATATCCGGCGTTGATCATTCTTAAAGCTGTATCGCAGCACTTTTGAGTCTCTTCGATAATAGGATATTCGTTGATAAACTCATATCCTCTCATAGTACCGGGAGCAATTCTGCCAGTTTGTTTCTCATTACCTTGTGTAGCTACTGCCTCTATTGAAAAACGGATCCTTGTCTGATCCTCGAGCTTGTTCGTACCTTCGCTGTTAAGGATGTGAACTACTCTGTTTGAAGTCGTATAAGAAGCTATAGCCTGCGTGATCAATTCGTTATAGCCAAGGGCATAATCGGAGGCTTCCTTAAGAAACTCGATGTTAGTCTTCTTGGATAGTGACAAAGGATCGGTGATGATAACCGAAGGTGAAGACTTGCTTAATGCTTCAAGCTCCTTGATCTCGGTACTTCTGCCGCTCTTTAATGCACAGGAAGCTTCCTTCGCAAGCTTTATGAGAACTTCTTCAGACTTGTCACAGGTGTAAACATATACAACGTTAGTTCCTGACATAAGTCTGATTCCGACACCGTAATTAATGCCGGAAGAAGCTCTGATCGTTTTACCGTTTAATAAACCTACCGATGAAGATTTAAGTTCTTCTTCAAAGATCTCAGCAAAGTCGGCATTGCCGCTCATCGCTGCTTCAATGATCCTTGATGCAGTGATATCACTTATCAATGATTAATACCTCTTGATCTTTCTAGATGTATTTTTCTCGAATTCAGTCTTACGAAGTACTGTCTTCTTGATCTTCTTATAATTAACAAGCTTCTCGTTTACTTTATCGACAGCATCCTCGAGCTCTTTCTGAATTTGCTCGTCAGTTGCATCCTTGCCAAGATTTGCCTCAACCCAGTCCATATCCGGGAAGATTGTGGCAACGATGATGATGTCATTCTTCTTCTCGTCGTTTACGCCTGTAATTACGCTCTCTGCAACTCTGTCATCAAGTGACAGGAGATACTCGATCTCCTCAGGGAATACATTCTTACCGTTTGCTGCGATGATGACGTTCTTCTTACGTCCTGTGATGATGCAGAATCCGTTCTTGTCGATATAGCCGAGATCGCCTGTGTGATAGTAGCCGTTGCTGTCGAGAGCTGCTGCAGTTGCTTCAGGATCCTCGTAGTAACCCATGAATACGTTATCGCCCTTTGCGATAAACTCACCGATACCGTCAGAATCGGGCTCAAGGATCTGAACGTCAACGCCGGGCAAAGGAAGACCTGCTGCCTCGTTCTCGAAGTCGCAGTCTCTATTAAGTGCAAGGATAGGTGCGCACTCTGTAAGGCCGTAGCCCTGAACGCAGATGAAGCCCATGTCCTGGAAGAACTCGAGAGCCTCAGGCTTAACGGGAGCTCCTCCCAAGATGATAAGTCTCATGTTTCCGCCGAATACTTCGTGGATCTGCGCGAAAAGCTTCTTCCTTACATCGATATGAAGCTTCATGAGGAACTTACTAAGCTTAAGTCCTGTCTTGAACTTCTTCGCCTTCTTAGGGTCTGCGTTGATGTTCTTCATGATGTTCTTGTAGAACATCTCAAGCATAACGGGAACCATGAGAATACAGGAAGGCTTTGCTTCCTTGATCTCGGATGTGATGTAACGAAGTCCGGAACAGATGGCGATGGTTGTGCCTCTGTAAACCTGACCTAAGAATCCGCATGTGCACTCATATGTGTGGTGCAAAGGAAGTACTGAGAAGAAAATGTCGTTGATGTCGATATAAAGCATCGAGAACATTGACATAAGGTTCTTGCAGATGTTTCTCTGGCAAAGCATAACTGCCTTTGACTTGGATGTTGTTCCTGATGTGAACAGCAGGATAGTCATCTCTTCAGGATCAATGGTAGCTTCCGTGAAGATCGTAGCTCCGTCAGCAAGCTTCTTCTCACCCTCTTTAATAAGATCGGAGTAGTTTATGAATCTGTCATCCTCAACATCATCCATACAAACATAGTATTTAAGTGAAGGAATCTTGCCGAATACCTCATTAACAGCATCGATCTTGCTCTTGGAGAATACGATCATATCAGCATGCGCTCTTGAAAGGCAGTTGATGATCTCGTCAGTCTTAAGCTCCTTATCAATCGGTACAACGCATCCTGTGCCGTTCGTGGTAGCAAGATATGTTACATACCATTCATATCTTGTCTCAGCCAAAATAGCGATTCTGGAGCCCTTAGAGACCTTGTTCATGAAAGCAGTACCGAGACTGTCGATATCATGATCGTACTGTTCTGTAGTTACAGGAACATACTCCTTGCTCTTGCCGGGCTTGTGAAGGAATACGGGGTTTCCCGGGAATTCCTTTACTCTTGTCTTGATTACGTCTCTAAGGTTAGTGACCTTTGTTACATCATAAAGAGGTATATCTTTCATCTTTATAACTTCCTTCCCCAAAACTGCACTACTATTATATCAAACTATCAGACAAACCCCTTTGAGATAGCAAGTTCAGCACGCTCCTTAGTCTTGCCGCCGAGAGCGATCTGCTCGTCGATGAAAGTGGGATGAGCCTTGATAAAGTCCTTCATATACTTATCGGGATCTGAAAGGAACTGCATTACAAGATCATACTGAGCTTCATTTACGGATCCGTTAGCAAGAGCCTCATCGAAAAGCTCCTTGTCAACTGCAGTTAAAGTCTCCATGTTAACACCGAGACCGTTAAGTACTGCTCTTCCGTTCTGCTTTCTGTCTACAACAGCAATCGTATCCTTGATGTCAGCGCCGAGTGCTTTGATTGCAGGGATCCATGCACGCTCATAGCTTGATGCTTCCGTAATGAGATCTGCAATGTGAAGTGCTTTCTTGCCGCTGAAGTCGTAATCTATCTTTTCGAAGTTTCCGTCAGTAATTACAGAAGAAAGATCCTTGTAAATCGTGAGGTGAGGCTTGCCGAGAAGATGAGCCGGAACCATGGAGAAAAAGAAGTCTCTTCTCTCCCCGCCCGAGATGAAATCGAAGTCGTACTTCTTTGCTGCTTCTACCAGGGAATCAACGCAGTTTCTGTATGTTTCGTTCTCCTTATAAAGATCGCAGAAAGCATCGAAAATCTTCTTGGGTGCTGTATCGCGATTCTCTGAAATAGCTTCCTCGATAAGCTTAAGAAGTCCTGCTGCTGTCCCCTCATCCTTAGCAAGGAAGTGAGTATTGATGAAGAAAGGTCCGAGCTTACCTGATGTATACCAGAAAGGTGTGTCAGCGGGAGCAACTCTAATTGCATTTGTCTTAAATAGATCTTCTGTAATCTGATTAGCCATAATTCTCTCCTGTTATTACCAAAGTTTAAGTGTTCCTGTTAATGAAGCGATGTCTGTGTTGTTCTCTTCGCACCATGCTTCAAGTTCGTCAGTGATGAATACAGGTGCGTCGGGGATAACGAGACTTGCCGTTCCAATCTCAACTGCAGCTGCACCTGCGATCATGAACTCCAATACGTCTGTTGCTTCCGTGATGCCGCCGCATCCGATGATCGGTATATCAAGTACGCGATAGCACTCTGATACCATACGGATGGCTACAGGCTTGATTGCAGGCCCGGAGTAACCGCCGGTGTTGTTGTGAAGAACAGGTCTTCTTGTCTTAACATCAACTGCCATGCCAAGCATTGTGTTTATGAGTACAACAGCATCAGCTCCGCCCTCCTGTGCAGCAAGTGCCATGCTGGAGATGTCAGTTACGTTAGGTGTGAGCTTGATCCACAAAGGAAGATCTGTAAGCTTACGAAGCTCACTTACGATCTTCTTGATCTGGTTCTTGTCAGAACCTATGGACATGCATCCTTCCTTGACGTTAGGACATGAAAGATTGATCTCAAGTGCATCGATCTTATCCTTGTGAGGATCCAATGTCTTGACCATGTCTATGTAGTCTTCTGTGGAGTGTCCTGCAACGTTTACGATAACCCCGGTATCTAATGTGTTCATGTAGTCGAGGTCATACTTGATAAAGTGCTCAACGCCGGGGTTCTGAAGTCCTACGGAATTAAGCATGCCTGCCTTGCACTCAGCAACTCTTACGCCTTCGTTGCCAGCGCGGGGCTTGATTGTAAGGCCCTTTGAAGAAAGACCTCCAAGAATTGAAAGATCATAATACTCTGAAAGCTCGCGGCCCATGTTGCATGTGCCTGATGCGAGGATCAAAGGGCTCTTAAGGAAGGTATCTCCTACTTTTACGAATAAACGCTCGCTCACCAGATCACCTCCTTGGAATCGAATACGGGACCGTCCTTACAGCATCTTTTGTGATCGAATGGTACACCCTCTTCTTCTGCCTTGATCTTGCACACGCATACAAGGCAAATGCCGATGCCGCATGCCATTCTCTGCTCGAGAGAAACATAGCAGTTTAAGTTATTATCCTGAGCCCAAGCGGATACTGCTCTCATCATGGGCATAGGACCTACGCAAAGAACGGTAGCACCGCTTATGTCTTCATTAGAAAGTGTGTTAAGTCCGGCACAGCAATTAGCCTTAAGGCCTGCGGCTGCGG
>CAMJGB010000170.1 GCA_946405115.1 uncultured Clostridia bacterium
TCACGACCGTGATGCTCACATCAACAGATACATCCTGCCAAGCGGTGTCGTCATTGATATAGGCGCGCCGCTGTCAGCTAACATCGAGACTTTGCTTAGTACGCTTAACCTTAGTGAAGAAACTCTTGCAGCAGCCTATTCTGCAGCTACGGGTAACCCTCCGGTACTTCCTGACGGAATGTCTTCATGGCATCAGTATATTTCCGTTCTTGCGGCTGACGGAGTTCTTAACGTATTCCCCCAATACAACGATCTCGAGAGTGCCGTAAGCCAGTGGGAGACGGGACATGATTATTACATTCAATATCAGGATGCAGTCGCACAAGTACGCGAAGGATGGAATCAGTATTATGCGCAGGCAGAGCGATATAACCAGGGGCAGGCAGATCTTAACAGAGCCATCGAGTTCTACGATCAGATGTCAGCCGAATATAATGCAGGGCTTGCAGAATATAATCAGGGGCTTACTGCGTACAACCAGGGACTCGCAGAATACAACAGCGCGAGAGCCGAGCTCGATAACGGATGGGCACAGTACTATGCGGGATTGGACACATACAACGCTTCTTTGGCTGAATACGAGGCAAACCGCAGCGATTACCTGAATGGTCTGGCTGAATATGAAGATGGTACCGCAAGGTATAACGATGGACTCGCCGAGTACGAGCAGGGACTTATCGACTGCGAGAATTCACGAGCTCAGTTAGAGGCAGCAGAAGCAGAATATGCAGAAGGCTTGGCGGAATACGAAGAGGGTCTTGCCGAGCTCGAGGATGCTACCTCTTTTGTAAATATGGATAACGAATCCCGATTCCTTTTCGCGGATGCAAGTGTGAACCGCTCCTTCTGTATCATACGGCGCACGGGCGGCAACTTGAGCGACATAGGCCGCACATTCACGGCTGTGTTTGTCATAATCGCGGCTCTGGTCATCTACGCTACTCTTGGAAGGATCGTAGACGAGCAAAGAACACAGATCGGAACAAATAAGGCTCTCGGCTTTTTCAGCAGCGAAATCCTCTCGAAATATCTGACATTCGGTCTGTCCGGCACTGTCGCGGGCGCCGTTATCGGAACCGTGCTCGGATACTTTGTCATCCTGCCGATAGTTTTGAAGGGCTATGCCAACAACTACGTTTACGGCGCGGGCAAATCTGTTTTCGTGCCTTACCTGGCTGTAATCGTCATTGCGGCTGCTGTCGCGCTGTCTGCGCTTACCATTATTTTCGCTTGCCTTAGCATGCTTACCACGAATGCCATCACGTTGCTTGCGCCTCCCGTCCCCAAGACACATAAGCGCAGAGGCCACGCACGCCAGGCTCTATTCCTGTACCCCAAACTTATTGTCATGAACATGCTCTCTGACAAGAAGCGTGTCATCGCAACTATCGTAAGCGTACTCGGATGCTGCACTCTCCTCGCGGCAGGCTTCGGTATGCAGTTTGCCATCAAGGACTCGATCTTAAATCAGTTCAACGAGTATGAGCACTACGACTATAAGGTCAAATTCGACCTCGAGCTCAACCCGCAAGCTGATGAGCAGGTGCTTGATGCACTCGTTAGCAACGGAACGAGATATGTAGCTTTAAGCGATAACTACAGGGCAACAAGGATCGGTCAAAACACGCTGGGAATCGAGCTTGTATGCACGGATCTCGATGAGGTAAACGATTTCTTCACGCTTAACGATGCTGCAACGGGTGAGCATATAGACTCTTCCCGCCCCGGTATCTGGATACATCAGAAGCTTTCCGAATACTATAATGTTCAGCCCGGGGAGCGGCTTATCATCTACGACAGCAGACTGAATCCATACGAGGTCACGATTGCAGGTATATATGAGAATAATCTGGGCTTCTACTCCTTTATATCTCCGGACAACTATGTATCCGTATTCGGAGAAGAGCCCGAGTATAATTCTTACCTGCTCTTTACGAACAAGAACGGCCCGATTAACCTTGAATCCGACATCGGACAGATTGAAGGAATCAAGGAGTTTAAGAATAATGTCGAGTTAAGAGAATACTATCTGGACCTCGCATCCTCACTTGATGCTCTTGCCATCCTGTTCATCGCGATGTCCGCTATGCTCGCTTATTTCATCCTTCTTAATCTCGTATCGATGCTTATAAATCAGAAGAAGAAAGAACTCACGATAATGCGTATCAACGGCTTCTCTTTGTGGAAGACGATCAACTATGTTGCAGGCGAATTGGCAGTATGCACCCTAATCGGAATAATCCTCGGTCTTATATGCGGCAACGGGCTTGAGATGTCGATACTTAAGCTTCTCGAGTCAGACCAGATAAGATTCGATAGAGGAATTCAGTGGAACGGTTGCCTGTATGCGGCTCTTATCACGTTCTTCTTTACAGCTCTCATCTCTGCCCCGGTATTCCGCAAGATAAAGCATCTTCAGCTTACAGATATGACGTCGTAACCTAACTGCAAGCCGCCGGTTGACAGATTGCAAGTCTTAGTTGGTAGAGCTTTGCGCGCTTGGGTCCTATCGTAGAATCAACACTTCGAAAGGACCTTCTTAACATGAGAAAGAAATTCATCACAGCGATTACCTGCATCATACTGGTGCCTGTTCTTCTGCTTACGTGTTTTTGTATTTACCATCAGATAAAACTTAAGAAAGAACGGAGCATCATAACTCACACGATCGGACAGTTCGTTGAGGTCGACGGACATAATATGAATATCTATACAGAGGGTTCCGGGGATAAGACTTTGGTGTTCCTGTCAGGGTTCGGAACTCCGTCGCCCATCCTGGACTTCAAGCCTTTATACTCCCGCCTGTCTGATAAATATAGGATAGTCGTCATCGAGAAGTTCGGTTACGGTTATTCCGATGAATATGAAGGCGACCGTTCAGTCGATACGATAGTGGATCAGAATAGGGCTGCTCTCGCCTCTCTTGGCATCGACGGTCCGTATATACTCGTACCCCATTCTGCAGGCGGCATCGAAGCAATCTGGTGGGCAGAACACTATCCGGACGAGGTCGAGGCAATAATCGGGCTCGACAGCAATGTCCCTTCACAGTATATGAATTACAGAACTCCTCAGGATCCGAATGCAACGGAGCCTCAGGATATTGATGAGTGCATATCTTCAATGGCGGTCAATGACTTCTTCATGTATAAGATCGGATTGTTCCGACTCATGATGCCGCCTTCAAGTATGCCCGTACTTGTCTGTGAAGATTTAACAGCTGAAGAGCGCGAACAATACAGTGCCTTGGGTTACACCATGTACTGTAGAGGATCAGGTTCCACCTTCATGAGGGAATCCATAATGACGTCGCATGCACTCGAGTGTCTTCGCGAGTATGTAAAAACTCCCGTTCCAGACATCCCGACGTTGTTCTTTGTAAGCGATGGAAGCGTCATGTCACAGCTCATGGATGCTGATACCTGGATAAGTATTCACGAGGACTATATCAACGGATTGACCAATGGTGTTATCATCTATCTTGACTGCGGTCACTATGTGCATGTGGAAAGACCCGATGAGGTGGCTTCCGGCATAGAGACTTTCGTAGAATCACTGTAAGGAGGCAGGCATGGTCTTAGGCGAGAAGATTACCGAGCTTCGTAAAAGAAGCGGACTGTCGCAGGAACAGTTCGGCGACAAGATCGGCGTAAGCCGCCAGGCTGTCTCCAAGTGGGAGATGTCTCAGACTACGCCCGACCTTAGCAAGATAATGGCTGTAGCGGAGTTTTTCGGAGTGTCGACAGACTTTCTTCTGAAGGACGAACTTAATATGTCTGACCTCGATTCTTGCAGTGTTGCCGCTGCCGCCTCCGAAGCTTCAGTATCCGCAAGACAAGCGGTGTCACTTGAAGAAGTGCAGGCTTTTCTTGCCGCGACGCGCAGCAAAACCCGCGGCTTTATCATCTCGATTATCCTGTTCTTCCTCTCCCCTGTGGCAGGCATCTTTTTGTCACTTACAGGAAGTGAAAGTCTTACTACGGTCGGAGCCATTATTCAGATTCTGCTCCTGATCATTGCAGCCGTAATGATAATTCTCGCTGTTAAAAAGACTTCGGAATTCTCATTCCTTAAGTCTTCAGATTCCGAGCTTGCCTACGGTGTCAGAGGTGTAGTGGAAGAGTATAAGAACGGATTCGACCATACGCATCTGCTGGGCATCATAATCGGAGTTATCCTCCTGATCGCATCTGTCCTGCCGATGATGGTGTGTTCATTCTTTACAGACAGCAATGATGTTCTTATTGTCTTGTGCTCCGTCATCATGCTGCTGATGATCGCTTCCGGCATCTGCTCGATAGTTTATGTGTGTGTGATTAATAACAGTTTCAAGCGGATCCTTAAGATGCGATAAGACATCTTACTGCTGATACCCGTAGATTCGGTTGTCGGTGTGATAATAGAACCCGTTCTCACTCTCTTCGGCGGACGGCGCGGAGTGCAACTCGAAGAATACCAATGCATTATCATCTTCACGGGTATAATCTCCGCGAACATCGAAGTCTTCCAACGCATCAACAAACGTCTCGAGGATCAGATCGTTCTCATACTCCGTCAAAGTCAGATCCGTGTATATATCAATACTCGGCTGGAAGAAACCGGGCAGCCCTTCGGTCGCACTTTCCTGAAGTTCGGCCAATTCTACAGTCAATGAA
>CAMJGB010000171.1 GCA_946405115.1 uncultured Clostridia bacterium
GATGATGTTGACTTAAGTAATCTGCCGTCTGATTTCCCAGAATTTGACTATATGGATTACAGATATCTCACCGAGTTTAAATACAATGACATTGAAGGTGAGTACTACATCGTTCATGTTGACCGAATCAGGGTAACGAGTGTTGATATCACTCAGGCCGGTCTTATGGATATTGTTCCTGAAGGCTTGGAGCTTGGTGACGGAGAGATAATCGTAACCCAAGGTTATGCGAATAGATATGAATGTGCTATAGGCGATACGATTTCTCTGCATGACAAGAATGGCGACCCTGTCGAGCTTTTGGTAGTTAACATTGTGCCTACGGGTACTATGAATATTATGAGAAGAGGAAGATCCTGTATCGTTAATGAGAACACAGGAGATGTTCTTCTTGCAGGCCGCTACCAAAGACCTAATCACATGATTAATATTCATGATGATTCTCAGATTACTTTGGCTATTAACATGCTTAAGGACCTGTTTCCTGATGCAACAGTTACCAGAATCACAGCCAGTGATTCAATGATGGAGAGTACCAAGGAATTCATGGGACTTATGTTCATGATATTCGCGATCGCGTTCCTGCTTGTAATCTTCATTACTGCATCGCTTTGTGAACGCATCGTTTCTGAGAGAATGTCTTATATAGGTACATTGAGAAGCTTGGGATTAAGTGCACGCTCCACGGGACTTATACTTCTTCTCGAGAATGTGTTCTATGCTCTGATAGGAAGTGTACCGGGAACTATCATATATACAATCTTCAGAGACACAATAATGAGCGAAGTTTATGTCACATCTGCTGACATAAGCAATGACATCGTTCCGTCTCTGTCACCTCTGGTTATAATCGGTGTTATTCTTGGTGCGGTAGTTATCGAGTGTGTAATACCTTTAAGAGCTCAGTTCAAGGCTTTGAAGGTGTCTATCAGAGATATCATATTCGATAACAGAGATACTGAATACAAGATGAGTAAGACCTCGATTGTAGTAGGATTTGTCTTCGCCGCATTCAGTATTATCGCATTCATTTTAAGAGCAGATCTGTTCGCAGCTGCAGCGTGTCTCATAGCGACGGTTATGGCAGTTGCTTTCCTTTATCCTTTGATCTTAAAGGGAATTTCATCATTTATGGCATCAAGAATGCGTAAGTCCGATAAAGAATGCTGGGCTTTGGCTTGCGTTGAGACCGGGTCGAGAAAGAGTTCGGTAGGAAGCGGTATCTTAAGTGTATCTTCTTCTGCCATGTGCATAATAATCCTTTCTATCGCACTTTCGATGATGGGTTCGCTGAATGTGGATAAATATGATTGTGATGTTGTAGTTGATACAACATCTGATGCTGCTCATTATGAATTTGCCGAGCGTATGGACGGTGTTAATGAGACTGAACTTCTTTATGGCAGTTCGGATAATATTCTCGTTCAGGACAGTGAAGTATCAGCAGAAGTATACGGTATGCCGGAAGATGGCTTTTCGATGTATCAGGGTTTTACTGAGGTACCCGTGCTTTCAGACGGAATGATCGCAGTTGATGCTTCCTGGGCAAAGAAAAACGGTATTGCCGCAGGTGATGTGCTTACATTGACGTTTAATCCTACAAGCGTGTTCCCGATAGTAAAAGAATATACTGTTGCAGGTGTATTTAATAATGTCAATCAGGCTAATGCTGAGGTGACGTTTATTACCACTTTGGATGATTACACGGAAGTTTACCATGATTCTCCGTCACAGCTTCTTATAAGGTGCGATGATCCTAATGATATTGTGTCTAAGATCGAGACATATGCAGTCGGTCTTTATGATGAAGTTAAGACTTCAGAGCAGATTCGCCAGGAGACAGAAGAGAATAACAGAACAAGCATCATCATCTTTACTAGCATCATTACTGTAGCTTTGTGTATGACGGCTATTGGAATTTCTAGCAATCAGCTTATAGGCTTCGAGGGAAGAAGGAAGGAGTGTGCTGTTATGCTCTCTACTGCCATGACGAGAGAGACCTTGATAAGCATTCTTTTCCGCGAGTCATTACTCTCAGCCTTGATTTCCGGTACGCTCGGACTTCTTACAGGTTCGTTGCTGATTCTGGTAATCAGGGATGCCTTGGCAAATTCTAATTCTTTGTATCTTACTATTGTGTACAACCCGCTTTACACGCTTTTGCTGTGGCTGGGTATGATTGTGCTCTTTGCTTTGACGGTTCTGTTCCCGATAAGCAGCCTTAAGAAGATGAAGATATCCGAGCAGATTAAGTGTGACTGATAAGGAGTTTTATATGGAAAAGATAATTGAAGTTAAAAACGTAAGTAAGACATTCGGCAAGGATACGAGCCTTAACCAGGTGTTAAGCGATGCTTCCTTTGATGTGGAGGAGGGTGAATTCGTCTCTCTGATGGGTGCATCCGGTTCCGGTAAGTCTACGCTCCTTTACCTGATCGGCGGTCTCGACAGAACGTTCGACGGCAACATCAGCCTCTGCGGAAAGGATATCGGCTCGCTTAACGACACCGAGCTGTCGAAGCTTCGTATCAATAACGTCGGATTCATATTCCAGTTCTATAACCTGATCATGAACCTTAACGTCGAGGATAACATCCTTCTTCCTTCGACAGTAAACGGCAAGAAGAGGGCAGACCTTATGAAGGACCTCGATGAGATACTTGAGATAACAGGACTTACAGCAAAGCGAAAAGCAATGCCCGCAACACTCTCAGGCGGCCAGCAGCAAAGAGTAGCCATAGCAAGAGCTCTTCTTGGAAGCCCCAAGGTAATCCTTGCAGACGAGCCCACGGGTAATCTTGACTCCAAGTCTACGACCGAGATTATGGAGCTTTTCGCAAGGCTTAATAAGGAGAAGGGCATGACTATCCTTCAGGTAACGCACTCAGACGATACTGCCAAGTACGGCACAAGAACTGTCGTAATAGACAGCGGAAAGATTGTCGATTCGGGCAAAAAGTAAGTTTAAGCCTCATTTACCCTAGAAATTAGCATAAAAAATAGACGGACTGCCTCAAACAGTCCGTTTATTGGTATTGTTCTGACACAACATATTGTTATGATATAATTGCTTGATTAGAACATATGGGGGTAAGCATGGCTCGTAAGTCAGATTACGGTAACGACAGTATCACGATGCTCAAGGGCGCTGACAGAGTAAGAAAGCGTCCGGGCGTAATATTCGGTTCAGATGATCTCGAAGGCTGCATTCATTCCTTCTTCGAGATTCTTTCAAATTCTATAGACGAGGCCAGAGAAGGCCACGGTAAGCAGATTATTATCACGAGATTTAAGGATGGTTCACTTCAGGTAGAAGACTTCGGAAGAGGTATCCCTCTTGACTTTAACCCGAAGGAGAACAGATATAACTGGGAGCTCGTTTACTGCGAGCTTTATGCAGGTGCCAAGTACGATAACAACGCACTCGGTGATTATGAGTATTCATTGGGACTTAACGGTCTCGGTGCATGTGCCACTCAGTACTCATCCGAGTTCTTTGAAGTAACTGTATTCAGAGATAAGACTAAGTATTCACTTTCGTTCAAGAAGGGTGAGGTTGTAGGTGAGCTCGTTAAGGAGCCTTACAGATTCTTAAGAACAGGTACCATCCAGAGATGGAAGCCTGACTCTGAAGTATTTACGGATACAGTCATTCCATATGAGAGACTTCGCGATATAGTTAAGAAGCAGTCTGTAGTTAACGGCGGTATTGAGTTCGTCCTTAAGGATGAAGTGTTGGGCACAGAGGAGTCATTCCTTTGTCCTGACGGTATTACGGGATTTTGTGAGGAGCTGTCTCAGATGAAGCAGTTCACGGAAGTTTATCACTTCGATGGTGAAGGAAAGGGCCGTGATGCGGAAGACAGACCGATTTATAAGTGTAAGGCTGAAGTAGCATTCTGTTTTAATAACGAGATCAATGAGCTTCAGTATTTCCATAACTCGAGCTTCCTTGAGCATGGCGGATCTCCGGACCGTGCCGTTAAGAATGCTTTCCTCTATGCCGTTGATAAGGAGATCAAGGCAAGAGATAAGTACAAGGCTAACGAGTCTAAGATCAAGTTCGAGGATATTCAGGATTCACTTATCCTTATCACTTCTACGTTCTCTACATTCACTTCATATGAGAACCAGACTAAGAAAGCCATCAACAATAAGTTCGTTCAGGACTTCATGACTGACCTTATCAAGAAGAATCTTGAAGTATGGTTCATCGAGAATAAGCAGCAGGGCGATAAGGTAGTTGACCAGATTCTCATCAATAAGCGTTCCAGAGAGAATGCAGAGAAGACCAGAGTCAATATTAAGAAGCAGCTTACCGGTAAGGTTGATATCAACAACCGTATCAAGAAGTTCGTTGACTGCAGATCCAAGGATACAAACAAGCGTGAGCTTTATATCGTAGAGGGTGATTCCGCTTTGGGTTCCGTTAAGCTCGGAAGAGATGCGGAGTTCCAGGGTATCATGCCTGTAAGAGGTAAGATCCTTAATTGTCTCAAGGCTGATTACGCTACCATCTTCAAGAGCGATATCATCACAGATCTCATCAAGGTTTTGGGATGCGGTGTTGAGATATCCAATAAGCACAGCAA
>CAMJGB010000172.1 GCA_946405115.1 uncultured Clostridia bacterium
ACTTTTATTAAGTCTGTCGTTAAGCTTTATGCCAAGAGCGGTAATATCGCATACATACCTCAGGAACTTTACGGCGAGGTGGGACTTACCGTAAGAGATACCGTAGCACTCGGAAGATACGACAGACACAAGTTCCTCTCAGGCGAGACTTCTGAAGATAAAAAATACATAGATGATGCTCTATCTGTTATGAACCTTAATGATAAGAAGGACAGGATCTACGATACTTTGTCAGGCGGCGAGAAACAGCGCTGCATGGCGGCACGTGCCATCTGCCAGAATGCTGAATGGTTCATTATGGATGAGCCTGCATCTAACCTCGACGTGATCCACACGAAGCACATACTCGAAACAGCAAGAAAGCTCGTGGACGAAGAGGGTAAGTCTTTCATTATTGTGCTGCACGACATTAATGCAGCGGCATCTTACGGCGATGAGTTTATTCTCATGAAGGACGGAAAGATAACTGAGGTTACTTCTGACCTTACTGCAGAAGGCTTAAGTAAAGTTTACGGGGCTTCCTTTGATTCCGTTAAGACTTCGTCGGGGAAGACTGTCTTCTACGCAGATTAAGCACAGCGAAAAGTACAAGCGCGGCTACTATCACAACAGTAGCTTCCCAAGTTCCCTCAGGACCGAATGAACTTCCCGTATAGTGTACGTTAATTATGGACGGCACATTAGCATTGCCGCTTACCGACAGTCCGTAGATATTACCCTGGAACATATTCCACATTGTATGTGCGGCGCATGTGATTATTATGCTGCCCGTCTTCTCGAATATGAGTGCGAACAGTACTGCAAGAAGGAATATGTTGATCAAAGCAACAGCGGAGAATCCTCCGTTAAATCCGTGGAATACGGAGAAGAGTAAAGACGATATCAGAACGGATGCAGGAACACCGAATCGTCCGAATATCTTCTTAAGCTTAGGCATCATGAATCCTCTGAACATTACTTCTTCTGCTGCGCCCTGCGGGAACCACATGAGCATAGAGAATATGAATGCGAGTGTCTTGTGATTCGAGAAACCAACGCCCGTTGGTGTTGCTTTACCCGTGATAATGAGAAGAACGAATACGAGAGTCATCATTACTATTCCGAGTATTATTCCCTTGCCGTAAGACTTCGCGAGAGTCTTATCTTTAAGGCCCAGGTTAGCTGCACCGCGAACTCTTCTCATGCATGAACAGATGATGAGTATGTAGCTTATGGACATAAGAACGAGGAACTTGGGATCGTTCATGAAGATGCCAAGAATCTCCATCGTCTTATTGATGATATCCGACATCGTGGAGACTTCTGCAAGTGATGCGATGAAGTCTGAATATGCAGGATCTCTTAAGTAAGCTATGGCAACGGGAATCATTGCAATGAGCTGGAATACTGACAGGACTGCAAGAGGGAAGATGACGACTTCAACCATGCCGCCGATCTTATCCAAAATTCTGTCGATAACTGTCGGTTCTTTAACTACAGATTCATCTTCAAAGTTGCCTACCGATACCGTAAATCTCTCGCTCATGAGAAGTTTCGCACTTACAGCGATACCTGCTACAGCAAGTCCAATGGTAATGAGCGAACAGAGAATCGAGGAGATGTAATCGGGACCTCCGTTTAATGCATCGCCGATGCCGTAGAACTGACCGTAAATCGGGATGTAGTAATAGTATGCACTTGTGTCGTTATTGGTATTGATACATGTAACGGCGATCGTTATGAACGTGAAGAAGACAGGCAGGAATGCCGTCTGTGCAGACGTCACTGAGTCGTTCATAACAGATATCATTACCGTGATTGCTGATATGAATAAAGCGAGGCTTAAGACCAGAAGCAGAATTGGAATGATGCTCTCAAGGTGCCTGTAGGCCGGTATCAGATACGTTAATGCCACAATGACAACAGCAGGTATCGCAGCGCTTCTGAATACACCTACGGTAAAGGCCTGAACGATGTCTTTGCGAGATACCGGCGTGAGCAGTATTCTCGAGAATGTGCCTCTTTCTTTCTGTCCTGATATGGCTTCGGTTCCGCTTGCCATAGCTGCATACATTACCGCGATGAATAGAAGGATGGGTATGAATGTTCTTCCCATTATCATGGCAAAAGGTGACATGCTGCCGTCGCCTTCGAATGTGGGGATACCGTCTCTTACTATCTCGATTGCCGAATCATTCTCCGGAATCTCGAATACCTCGCACAGACGGTGCCTGTATGCATCAAGATAATTGTCTACGAAGTCATCCCTTATTGATTTGTAGTCGAGCGTGTCCGTGCGGTAATACGTAAGGACGTTAGAGTAGTTGCCGGCCAATAACTTAAGGTCGAAATCTTCGGGGAAGTAAATGATGAATCCCGCCGCATGCTTATGCAGGATCTCTGACATCGCGATGAAGTCATAAGGTGCATCGCATTCATCGTATTCAATGTAATTGTATTCCGGAGGGTTTGCCTCGGCGTAGATCCTGAATGTCTCAGGAGCATTAAGAACTACAACTTTACTCGATGATTTCTTGTAATCGATATAGCCGAAGTAATAGACCATCCACGATATCATGCACACAAGTATCATGAATGTGAATCCGAGCGCAAGAAGGAAAGAGGTTGTACAGACCTTTGTACCGCCGTGCCTTCCTATGATGAAGGTATTCTTCGTTATTGCACGTCCCTTATTCTTCGACATGGTTCTCCACATAGATCTTGAAGAATGCTTCTTCAAAGTTTGATGCATTAGCAAGTTCCGTTAATTCTTCTACTGTACCCTGTGCGGCGATCTTGCCGTCAACGAGAATCGCAATCTCATCACAAAGACTTTCCGCCACCTGGAAGATGTGCGTGGAAAGGATGATGGAGTGACCTTCCTTCTTAAGTTCGAGAAGGTAGTCTGTTACCTGCTTCGAGGTAAGGATATCGAGTCCGTTCGTAGGCTCATCAAAGATGATCACGGGCGGGTTATGGATGAGACTTATTGCTATGGAAGCTTTCTGCTTCATGCCCGTCGAGAGCTCGGAGATGCGCTTGTTCTTGAAGGGCATTATGCCAAGCTTGCCGAAAAGCTCTTCCTTCCTCTGCAACGACTGCTCCTTTGGGATATCGTAAAGCTCTGCGAAGAAGTCCCAAAGCTTATCGGGAGTGGACATGGGGTCGAGGCGCACCTCTGTTGTGAGGTAACCTATGCGACGGTGAATCTCAAGGAGATTGTCCTTGGCACTTAAGCCGTCAATCGTGATGCTTCCTTCGGAAGGGGAGAGCAGGGTTGAGATCATCTGCATAAGCGTTGTCTTACCGGCACCGTTAGGTCCCAGAAGTCCGAAGATCGTGCCGTTATTAACGCAGAAGCTTACGCCCTTGATCGTTTCTTTGCCGGCTGTATAACTTTTGTGAACGTCATTTACGCTTATCACCGATATATCCCTCCTTGCGGAACGTATTCATCATTAACAAAAATGCGAAGGTCAAGCTTGTAAAGCACATCGCCCAGAACTGCCACGGTTGATATTCAGACAGGAATACTGACTTGATTACTGCTATGCTTCCGTGGATCGGTATATAGAACTCCACGACTCCGGGAGTTACGCTGAAAATCTGATAGAAAAGGTCGCCCATGAGATATACGAGCGGCATCTGAAGATTAAGGACAACGTCCTTCATGCGCTTGATCGAGAATATTATGTTTACGCATACTGCACTGCAAACGAATGCCGTGATAGGAATCACTATCGCTACTATCTTGAGCTGGTTCGGAAGAAGGAACAAGCCGAAAGGAATAAGTGACGTTGAACTGTTGCTCCTGTTAAGCCATGACGACAGGAAAAGAAATAGGAAAGTGACATAAGAGGCGCCTGTTACGAGCAAAGTACACGAAAGAATCTTTCCCATCATGATCTTGATTGGTGAGACGGGGGACATAAGAAGTTTGTCGTAGAAGCCTCTGTCACGTTCGGAAGCGAACATGTCACTCGTAAGCGAATAGATGCAGTAATAGATGAGAAGGACGAGAACCGGAGGGATAACTCTTGCAGCTCCGAAGTTGGCATCAGATCTATAGTCCAGAAGTTTCATAACTGGGTTAAAGCTGTCCACCTCGTATATGATCTGACCTTCTCTTTGCAATGATTCATTGTAAGGAGTCATTACAACTTCGATAAAGCTCTCGGCCTTGTTGTTCGCGATGGAGGAGTTGCCGTTAAATCCGACATAAACTGTTCTTGCATCGGTTTCAAAGAATACGAATATGGAACCGCCTCTTAAGTCTTTAACTACCTGACCAGATTCCCAGTCTTCGGTGAACTCATCAATATCCTGATATTCATAGCTATATACGGTAGTGCCTTCAGTATCTTCGATGTACTGGAGAAACTCAGAAGGTGCATTGATTACAGTGATAGGCTTCTCGCCTAAGGCGCCCGTGGTCATGTAATTGATGAGATAGGGGAATATGCCGAGTGCGATCATCATGACAGCTGCAGGCAGAATGAATATAGCCGCCGCTTTTCTCCAGTTCGAATACAATCTGGAGATTTCCCATTTAATAATTACCCATATTCCGC
>CAMJGB010000173.1 GCA_946405115.1 uncultured Clostridia bacterium
TCCTTCATGGAAGCCGTAAGTGCAGACTGCACCATAAAGAGCTTCTCAGCGGCCTTATTCATGGAACCGCTTTCTTCAATTGTTAATGCGTAATGTATCTGTTGCAGTGTCATAGTTCGTATTATATCAAATGGTAAGACCCGCGTGCCGGGGAGCAAATAGCGGGTCTTAGTTTGGGGGTTTATATGAAGAAAAATCCTTACTCTGTTATGTCTTCGTACCTTACATTAGTTATATGTATGGTAGAAGTGTAACCGTGGTTACCCATGTTGAACTCGAGTCTTCCGTAGTTGTCATCTCTCTCGTTTGATGTGAACTCGAATTCGAACGTCTGCCACTCAGGTCCGATGTCGATCGCCGTGTCAGGCAGATATCTGATCCAGCCTGCTCTCGGAGCGGATACGCATACGACGCAGTCTCTGTCTTCCTCAGCCATGATGTCGAAGGTTACACGGTATGTGTGACCGTTCAATACAGGAAGATCAGGCTGAACGAGCTGAACTGAATATTCCTCAGTACCGTCGTTTGTTGATGTGATGATGATCTCACCGTTCTCGATGGAAGCCTCCCCGACACCATCGTTGAAGAGTAAGAAGAACCAGTCTTCCACATCATCAAGACTCTCAGCCTCAGCAAAGTCACCGTTGTAGATGAAGTTGCCGTCGTCAGTAGCCTCACGGAATTCCATCGGAGGTCTCTCGACGTTCATGTCGTATTCGTCTCTCTGATAAACGCGAACGTAATCGATCTCGAATATTGCATTGTCAAAATCAGTAGTCTCATCAGGATTGCCCGGCCATGTTCCGCCAACCGCGAGGTTCATCTGAACGAAGAAAGGCTGGTTGAAAGGTGCAGGATAAGGCTGATCCTCGCTGCCGTCTGATGTATACCAGTCGTTAACCGTAAGAACGAGTTCGTCATCTGTGTAGAATCTCATCTCGCCCGGTTCCCACTCAACTACGTAAACATGGAAGTCAGATGAGAAAGAACCCTCATCAAGTGTGATCGTTCCCTGCTGCTCAGCATGAGGCTCACCGTAGTGAATAGTGGAATAAGAAGTCGTTGTGTCGTTACCCAGAACTTCCATGATGTCGATCTCGCCGCATCTGGGCCATGAGCCGTAGAACTGCTCTCATCCTGAGGCATCATCCAGATAGCAGGCCACAGACCCTGTCCTTCCGGTACTCTAGCGCGAACTTCTACTCTTCCGTACTGGAAGTCAGTATTGTTCTGTGAATTAACTTTGCCCGAAGTATAGTAAGGAGTACCGTCGCGATCTTCCCTGATCGCGCGAAGAACCAGGTGTCCGTTCTCAACATAGATGTTATCATCTGAAGCTGTGTATTCCTGAAGCTCATTGTTAGTCCATCCGGGCTCGCGGCACTCGCGGTTCCAGATCTCCTCGTTCAGGGTATCTCCGTCAAACTCGTCACTCCAAAGAAGGTTATAACCTTCAAGCTGCGGGGTCTCTGTTACAGGCATTTCAACAACCTCCGTCGTTTCCGCTGCTGTTTCTGATGAAGAAACTTCTGCGGTCTCAGCAGGAGCCGCTGTACAGGAAGCCAGCATAGCTACGCAAAGAGCCGATCCTACCGCTGCTTTAAGTGAATTCGTTTTACGCATGAAATAAACCTCTGATTTCAATGAGTATCAAGGTAATGATAACAAAGTAAGTTTCCGCATAATGTTCTTTTAATGTCAAAAATTATCTTTTGATGATATAATCTCACAAAAGGAGCACGCCATGCCTCAAGAGAAAAACAAACAGATATCAATCGTAAAATACCTGCCGAGACAGCCTGAGTTAATCCACGCCCCATACATGCCGGAGATGGACTTTTACATGGCGGTGAAGGCCGGTGACGTAAGAAAGGTAAATGAGCTTTGCGAGGAGCCTTTTCACGCGAAGGAAGGCTTAGGCTTACTATCGGCAAGTCCCTTGCAAAACATGAAGTACCACCTTGTAATCTCTGCGGCACTTATAGCGCGCATGTGCATCGAGGGCGGAATGCCGATGTCGGAAGCGTACAGCATAAGCGACTACTATATTAAGGCAGGCGATGCTGCGCAGGACATCGAGACCGTATCCGAGCTTCACGACGAGATGAGCCTGTCGTACACGTCGAGGATGCGTCAATTGTCGCGCCAGAAGCTTCACTCGCGCCCCGTATCGGAGTGCATCGACTACATCCTCGAGCACCTCGATACCAGGATCAAGATGGAGGACTTAAGCCGTAACACGGGCCTTTCGGGAGCTTACATATCGAGATTATTTAAAGAAGAAACGGGCACTACCGTTACCGAGTACATACTGCAAAGAAAGCTCGAGACAGCGTGCAACATGTTAGACTTCTCGTCCTACCCCATAACGTGGATCGCAAGCACGCTCGCCTTCCCCTCAGAAAGCTACTTCTGCAAGGTGTTCAAGGCGGAGTTCGGAATAAGCCCCGGAAAGTACCGTAAAGAAGGAGCGGTCCACCTTAAGGAGGACCGCCAGTACACTTGATTATTCTTGGATGATCTCTCTTCCGCAGAAGGGACAATATCCTCTTGTCTTAACTCTTATCTTGAGGCTTGCGCCGCAGCCTTCGCAGTGAACCCCGACGAAAGGCTTATCCTCGGGCTTACCGTGATGTACGGGCTTAGGTGCAAGATATCTGTCGGAGCAAAGGATCGCTCTTTCCGCTGCACTGTAGTTAACGTTGATGATGTAGCCCTTACGAAGACCCTTGTTAAGGTTCTTCAGGAACTTGGGCTGATCCATGTTAAGTGCAGGTGCAAGCTCTTCGATCGGTACATAACCGTCATCGTCCTTCTCAAGAAGATCGCTTACCTTTGTGCAGAAGCCTATGTGCATGTACTTCTTCCAGTAAAGATATACGAGGCTTCCGGAGAGAGCGGCCATAAACAGATAAGCGATTGCGCCGCCGACGGGATTATCAAGCTTATCCACTTCGCTTAAAACTCCGAGGAAGATACATACGCCCTCAACGCCGATCAGGCAGGGGATTCCCCAGAAGATTATAGCTACCATGATCTTCTTCATATTCTTATACATTGCCGTTCACCTCGTCTCTTGAGAAAGTGCCGCAGTGATCGCATCTTCCGCCTCCGCCGTTCCTTACGCGGACATTCGCGCCGCATGTGGGACACGTCAGAAGCTTATACTCGCTCTTGTCTGCTCTTACATCAACTCTCGCAGCCGTTCTGCCGACAGTGATGTTCTTCAAATACCCCTTATTATTCATCCACATGAATTCCTGCGTAGCTTTCGACGTGGAAAGACCTACCATGGAACCTAAGCTCTCGTAAGTAATGATGCCGTCGTGATCCTCTTCGAAAAGCGAATTATAAAGAGCCACGCGGGATAACTTACGGATATGCGCTATACGCCAGATTACTATCGCGACCTGTCCGACCACAATGGGAAGTATAAAGAACGCGATCCAGAAAACTCTGGAGTCACCGATGCACAAGCAGATAAGCAAGACACCGAATAACGCAGGCAATGCTGTTGCAGCGATGATGATTCCGTTAATGATCTTGGATGTTGCTACTTTTGCCAAATTAATGTACATAACCTTATCCCTCCGAATAAGATTATACATTAGAAATTATAAAGAGGAATTAAATTCGGTGGGCGTAACTCTTGGTAACGAGTCTTTCCTCGAACTCAAGCTTAGGAAGAGGCTTATCGTAATAGAATCCCTGGGCGATGTCGCAGCCCGCATCGCGCATTACCTGGAGCTGGAATTCCGTCTCAACACCCTCGGCAATACAGTTAAAACCCAGTGACTTAGCCATGGTTACAACGCCCTTGAACATGATGAATCTCTCGTCGTTATCGGGCGCGTCCTCCTGAGGGAGGAAAGCCTTATCGATCTTGATCGTGGACCACGGAATTCCCTTAAGAAGATTAAGCGACGAGAAGCCCATGCCGAAGTCATCTACGGAAGTCTTGATGCCCTTCTCATGAAGACCTGTAACGACTCTTCTTAAGTCGGAGAATTCGACGTCCGTTGTTGTCTCGGTAAGCTCTACCTCGACGCTCTCATGAGGGATCCTGTACTTATCCATGATGCCCGCGATTACATCGGGAAGGTCAACGTTCATGATGTGCTTTCTCGAGAAGTTGATGGACATCGGAACGAGCTTTCTGTTCTCACCGCCGTCGAGCCACTTTCGCTGGTCGCGGCAAACATGCTCGAGCATGTAAAGGTCGAGCTTACAGATGTCGCTCGTCTTCTCGAGAGCAGGAATAAAGTCTACTGGCGATATCATCTGACCATCGTGGAACCAGCGGCACAAAGCCTCGCCTCCGACGATCTTTCCTGTATTGATGTCAACCTTAGGCTGATAGTAAGGAACGAACTCCTCCTTCGCGAGAGCATCCGAGAACAACTGCTGAACACGCATGCTCTTCTGCTTCCTCTGAAGTATGCGTTCATCGTAGAAGATGATGTGATCGGAACCGCCGCTCTGCGCTGCTCGGAAGGCATTGATGATCTTGTTCATGATAT
>CAMJGB010000174.1 GCA_946405115.1 uncultured Clostridia bacterium
AGGATCTTTCCGAGATGAACCTTTATCCCTGTGCTTACTCAATGACCTTTAATGTAACGGGCAACAAGCTTAACGCCATCCTTAATCAGCGAAGCAACGACATGCTTGTAGCTAACGGATGGAATGTGTGCCAGTATGCAGTGCTTACGCATCTTTTCGCGAAGGTAAGCGGACTTGAAGTAGGCGAGTTCGTGCATGTAATTGCTGACGCTCATGTTTATGACAGACACGTTCCCATTGTTAAGGAAGTTATCTCCAGGCCTTCGTATCCGGCACCTAAGCTCGTGATCGACGACGGCATTACTGATTTCTATCAGTTCACTACGGACAATATTCGTCTCGAGAACTACCAGTACGGCGAGAAAGTTAAGAAGATACCGGTAGCAATCTGATATGAGATTAGTATTTGTAAGGCATTGCGAACCCGATTATACGATTGATTCATTGACGAACAGAGGTTTTGAAGAGGCTGCGCTTCTTGCAAGAAGAGTTCTTGGCTGGAAAGTAGACGACTTCTATGTATCTCCTTTGGGAAGAGCTAAGGATACTGCCAAGGCGTGTCTTGATCTTCGTAAGGAGAATGGACTTAATCATGAAGTTACTGTTCTTCCTTGGCTTAAGGAATTCTACTTCGATCTTAAAGACCCGGATACCGGTGAGAACCTTATGTGCTGGGACTTCATGCCTTCTTACTTTTGCGGCAACAAGCAGCTTCATGATAAAGACTTATGGTGTGATACGCCTGTCATGAAGTCCGGTGACATCAGAACGGAAGCTTCGAAGGTAACTTCTTCATTCGATGAGTTCCTTAAAGGTTATGGCTACGAGAGACTTGCTGACGGTTCTTATAAGGTAAATGAGCATAATGATAAGACTATAGTAATGTTCTGCCACTTCGGTATTGCATCACTTCTTACGGGGCATCTTACAGGCATTGCACCTACCTGTATTTGGCAGGGATTCTTTATGGCTCCTTCATCGGTAACTATTATAGGTACGGAGGAAAGAGAGGGCGACATTGCTTCTTTCCGTGTGCAGGCATTCGGCGACACGGCACATCTTACATCTAATAATGAATCTGTATCCTCTTCAGGATACTTCGCGGAGGTATTAAGCATATGAGTATGACTGCTATTGCAGCTGTAGACGAGAACTGGGGCATAGGCTACAAGGGAGACCTTCTTATATCTCTTCCTGAGGACCAGAAGGGCGTCTTCCGTAAGTACACTTCCGGCAACACTGTAGTATTCGGAAGAAAGACTCTCATGACATTTCCCGGCGAGAGACTCTTGCCTAAGCGTGTGAATGTAATTCTTACAAGGAATCCCGACTTCGAAAAGGAGGGTGCCGTAATCCTTCACGACAGGGAAGAGCTTAAGGAGTACGAGGAGTCACATCCTGAAGAGAAGATCTTTCTTATCGGCGGCGAGACTGTGTACAAGTCTATGCTCGACCTTTGCGATGAAGCGATAATTACTTATATCCATAAGAAATTTACTGCGGATGCGTTCTTCCCGAACCTTGATGAGAACCCGGAATGGGAGCTTGATCATGAAGAGGACGAGATCATGTCAGAAGCGGGAGTCTCATTTAACGTAAGATTCTACAGAAGAAAATATTGACCGATGGTCAAAAATGTAGTAGCATTACGGCGATAAAGGAGAAAGATTTGAGCAAGATAGATCCGACAATCAAGAAGGAAACGGGCTATATAGCCATTACGGTGCTTATTTTAAGCGCTCTGATGGAGGCCGTTTATCTCATCATCGGAAGATGGGAATTAGGGGTATTGTTGGGTAATCTTCTTGGCGGCGGAGTTGGAATCCTTAATTTCTTTTTGATGGGAATGGGACTTCAAAGTGCGCTCAACAAAGATGAGAAGGGGGCTAAGGCAACTGTAAGCTTCTCACATACGATGAGGTTCATGCTTTTGGCAGGAGTACTCGTATTAGCTTATTTTGTTGATATTTTTAAACTTCTTCCAACGGTTCTTGCTTTATTTTTTCCTAGTATCGGTGTATATATAAAGACGTTCCTTATTAAAAATAAGGGAAAGGATGCCACATAATGACGATATTGCTTCTGATACTAGCCATATTGCCTATAATTGCAGGAATCATTATCAAGGTCCTGTTTGTTCCGGCATCTGAAGGTATCGATATTACAGGAGCACATGTCTTCTTCACCATTGATCTTCCCATGGGCGGGTTGCCGATTTCTGAAGCACAGATTAATTCCTGGCTCGTAATATTGTCTTTATTGTTCTTCTGTCTGTTCTTAACACACGGACTTAAGACTACCGCAATGTCCAAAAGACAGATCGTTGCTGAGTGGATAGTTCAGAGTGTAGAGAACCTTGTTAAATCCAACATGGGAGAGTTCTTTATGGGCTTTGCTCCCTTTATTGCCGCAATCCTTGGCTTATCAGCCTGCTCGAGCCTTCTTACACTCGTTGGATTGTTCCCTCCGACTTCCGATATAAACATAGTTGGCGGCTGGGCAATACTTACGTTTATCCTTATCACATACTATAAGATGAAGGCTGGTCCTTTAATCTATATCAAGAGCTTTGGTGAGCCGGTTCCTTTCCTTGCACCTCTTAACATTATCAGTGAGGTTGCTACTCCAATCTCCATGGCATTCCGTCATTACGGTAACGTACTTTCAGGTTCCATCATTTCAGTTCTTATCGGAGCTTTGCTCACAACATTGTCACAGCTTATCTTCGGAAATCTTCCCGGTATATTGGGAGATTTTCCGTTCCTTCGCATAGGTCTTCCGGCGATCTTATCGATCTATTTTGATCTGTTCTCCGGATGTCTCCAGGCATTCATCTTCTCGATGCTTACCATGCTTTATGTAGCAGGCGGTTTCCCTGAGGATGAATACTTCAGACGCAAGAGACTTAAGCAGGCGAAGAAGAAAGAGAATATGCAAGTTATTGAGAATACAAACGGAGGTGTTTGAAAATGTTAGAATTGGCAATCGGTATTATCCTTGGTGGTTGTGCTCTCGGTGCCGGATGTGCGATGATCGCAGGTATCGGTCCTGGTATCGGTGAGGGTACTGCAGTTGCTGCAGCTTGTGAGGCTATCGGAAGACAGCCTGAGTGCAAGGGTTCAGTTACAACAACAATGCTCATGGGATGCGCTGTTGCAGAGACAACAGGTCTTTATGCTCTCGTTATCGCAATCCTTTTGATCTTTGTTGCTCCCGGAAGATTTGTAAATATCCTTCTTGAGGCCATCGGCTGATAACAATGAATAATCTTGACATTATTACAGTAAACATTTGGCAGATAATAATATCTCTTGCCAACCTCGTTATATTGTTTCTGATCTTCAAGAAACTTCTCTTTAAGCCTGTAAAGAATATTATGGCTAAGAGGGCAGCTGAGGTTTCATCTATTTATGATGAAGCGAAGAAGACAAAAGATGATGCCAATGAATTGAAGAACTCTTATGAGGACCGCATGAAGAATGCGGAAGCTGAAGCAGATTCTATCCTTAAGGATGCTGCTGACAAGGCGGAGAGAAGAAACGAAGTCATGCTTTATGAATCTCGTGAGAAAGCCGAGTCTATCATCCGTAAGGCTAAGGCTGAGGCTGAGAGAGATAAGGCGGATGCTCAGGAGTATATCCGCAAGGAGATCATCGATGTATCGACAGCCATGTCTGAGCAGGTTCTCGGCCGTGAGATCAATATGGATGATCACAATAACCTCATAGATTCATTCATTGATAATCTGGAGAATTACTGATGAACGGTAACGGCAAAGAGTACGCTATAGCACTGTTCTCGGTTATGCTCGAGACAGGTACGGAAGATAAGGTCGCAGGAGATCTCAATTTCATCGACCGTACTTTCAAGGAGAATCCTGAGTATATCGATTATCTTAACAATCCTTCTATTCCTAAGTCGGAGCGAATAGAGAGCTTAAGAAGCACATTTGAAGACAGTGTATGTGAATCTGTTTTTGCCTTCCTTAACGTAATCTGCGAGCATCGTGATATGTCGGTTTTGTTCTCTTCAATAGAAGAGTTCAACACCATGTATGATGACTATAAGCATATCGCTACCGCAGTTATCACCAGCGCGGTTGAGTTAAGTGATGATCAGAAGAAAAGACTTGTTTCTAAGTTATCAGAAGTAACAGGTAAGAATATACATGCTGAATATGAGATAGATAAGAACATCATAGGCGGCCTTTCCGTCGTGGTTGACGGTAAACATTTTGACGGAAGTGTTCGTAAGAACCTTAAGAATATAAAGGAAGTGATATCCTGATATGAACAGAAAGCCTGAAGAGATTAGTAATATCCTTAAAGAACAGATCAAGAACTACAAGAACCGTATCGACATGGGTGAGGTAGGTTCCGTAGTAATGGTAGGTGACGGTATTGCAACCGTATACGGTATTCGTAACTGTATGTCCACTGAGCTTCTTGAGTTCGAGGACGGCAGTGTAGGT
>CAMJGB010000175.1 GCA_946405115.1 uncultured Clostridia bacterium
TGTCCTTGTAGTTCTGGTGGATATTAACTTCCTCGGAAGCGCAGAATACCGTTCCGCACTGAACACCTTCGGCACCGAGCATGAATGCCGCAGCGACTCCTCTGCCGTCTGCGATACCGCCTGCTGCGATAACGGGGATGCTTACAGCATCAACTACCTGGGGAACGAGAGCCATAGTCGTGATCTCACCAACGTGTCCGCCTGACTCTGTACCCTCTGCGATAACAGCGTCAGCGCCGTCCTTCTCCATCTTCTTTGCAAGTGCTACGCCTGCAACAACGGGGATAACGATGATGCCTGCTTCCTTCCACATGGGAATGTACTTACCTGCGGAACCTGCACCTGTTGTTACTACCTTAACCTTCTCCTCAGCAAGAACTTCTGCGATCTGGGGAGCTCTGGGATTCATGAGCATAACGTTTACACCGAAAGGCTTATCTGTTAACTCTCTGCACTTATGGATCTGATCTCTGATCCAGTTCTCGTCTGCGCCGCCACAGCCGATGATACCGAGACCGCCTGCATTAGATACGGCAGCTGCGATATGATGATCTGCAACCCAGGCCATACCGCCCTGGAAGATCGGGTACTTGATGCCAATCATTTCTGTGATCTTTGTCATGGTCATATACTCCTTTATTTACGGTTGATCAATATTCGATGTAGTTAGCGTCCCATGTAAGTCCGCCGCCGAAGCTTGCGAGTACGAGCTTCATGCCCTTCTTAAGTCTTCCGTCCTTCTTCATAGTGGACAAAAGTGAAGGAATGGATGCGCTTGATGTATTGCCTGTCTCCTCAAGTGTCATCGGGAACTTCTCGATGTCGATCTTGAGCTTCTTAGCTGTGGACTCGATGATACGTGCATTAGCCTGGTGAAGAATGAAGTAATCTACTTCATCGAGGCTGAAATCATACTTAACGGAAAGGTCCTTGATAAGCTTCGGTACCTCAGTAATGGCAAATCTGAATACGTCTCTTCCTGCCATGTAGAAATAAGTAGACTGCTCGAAGCCTTCCTCGTCATAACGCTGGGGCTGCTTTCTGTTCTCGCAGTGGAGGCACACGCCTCTCTTACCTGAAGATCTCATCAAGATCTCGTTCTTCTTTCCCTCTTCTGCTCTCAAGACTGCGGCACCTGCGCCGTCACCGAAGAGGATGCATGTTCCTCTGTCTGTCCAGTCAACATAGTTGGAAAGTGTCTCTGTACCTACTACCAAAGCGAGCTTGGAATTGCCTGCCTCGATAAAGCTCTGAACTGTATTAAATGCTGCGATCCAACCGGGACATGCGGAATTAACGTCAAAGCATCCGACATCCTCTGTGCAGCCTAAAGCTTCCTGCACACTTACTGCAATAGAAGGGAAAACAAGATCAGGTGATGTTGAAGCAGCAACGATAAGGTCGATGTCCTTAGGATCGATTCCAGCATCCTCAACAGCAACCTTAGCTGCCTTAATGGCCATCGTTGATGACTTATCTTCGATACCGTCGGCGATGTGTCTTCTCTTAATACCTGTTCTTTCAGTGATCCACTCGTCATTGGTCTCTACCATCTTAGAAAGGTCGTCATTAGTTAAGACCTTGGGAGGCAGATATGAACCCAAACCGATAATCTTTCCTGTCACCTGAGCCATTCGATAATCCTTCTTTGTAATTCCTTTGATTATCAAAGTATTGCATAATCAAAGAATTTAGTCAATAGACTCGGGCCTTTGGAAATACGGTAAAAATGCGGTTTTTAAGAAAGATTATCTGATCAGAACTTCCGCCCAGCAGCCTTCAAAAGGCATATCATAAAGAGGCTCGGCTCCGGCCTTAATGAGCTCTCTCGTGCTCTCATAAAGGACCTTGCTCTTATGTACGGGACCTAAGTAAGACTTAACGCCCTTCTCCCCCGCTCTTCTAACAAGCTCCGGAAGTCCTCTCGTAGAAGCGGTTCCGCTGTGGTAACCCTCGATGAGGATAGCATCGATCTTCTCAATATCGACGGCATCGAACGCGAATCCCGGAACATCGGGAATGGTAAGAATTCTCTTTACGGGTGACTCAAGGTAGGCCTTGGCCTCCTTCTCCTTAAGCGTGGTGAGCTGGGGCTTGCCTGCGAACTTTCCGAAGTCGCCCGTGAAGTTTGCATCCGTAACGCGGTTCGCATGAATGAACACGGTATCCTCCATCATGTCGTCAGAGTAGATTACACCGAAAGTATTAGCTCCCGTCTTACCCTCGCACGCAGCACCGAGAAGTCCCATCGCGTAGCTCACATTACGAGCGGCATCGCTGTGCACATCATCCATTGGAAGCTTCGAGCCCGTTATGAGGATCGGGATATTAATGTAAGACAAAACTCTTACTGCAAGCTGCGCGAAGTACGCCATGCTGTCAGTGCCGTGCAGTATAAGGATGCCGTCGGGCTTATCCTTCTCGCACTCGGCAACGATCGCGGACAAAGCTTTTCGAAAGTACTCCTCGTCAGCGTTCTCGGAAGAGTACAGGATGGGCGTCATGTAGGAAAGCTCGTTCCTGCCCTTCATCGCCTCGAAAAGCTTCTTGTCGGGTGCCGTGCGAAGCTTGATTGTATCCTTGTTCTCAACAGCAGAGCAGATCGTGCCTCCGAGTGTAACGATGAGTATCCTGTGCATTTTGTCTTTCTCCGTATAAAAAGTAAAATATAGTAAATTATACCAAACAGAGGATTAATTATGAGGCTTGTAAGCTGGAACGTAAACGGAATAAGAGCAGTAGCAGGTAAGGGTTTTCTCGATTCTTTTAAAGAGATCAACGCAGACATCTTAGGCATCCAGGAGATAAAGGCGATGCCCGAGCAGGTTCCCGATGAGATAAGAAACATCCCAGGATACAAGAGTGTGTTCTATCCTGCTGAGAAGAAAGGTTATTCCGGAACGGGACTGTTCTACAAAGAGAGCCTCAACCCCAAGATCGAACTTGGCTTCGGCGTGGAAGAGTTCGACCACGAAGGCCGCGTCATCAAGGCAGACTTCGGCGACTTCGTTTTGTTTAACATCTACTTCCCCAACGGCGGAAGAGGCGACGACTTCGTAAAGTTCAAACTTCGTTTCTACGATTGCTTCTTGGATCAGGTGAAGGAGTTAGAGGCGCAGGGCCGCGAGGTCATCTGCTGCGGCGACGTTAACACCGCACATAAGGAGATCGACCTTAGTAACCCTAAGGCAAACTCCAAGATCTCAGGCTTCCTTCCCGAGGAGAGAGTCTACATGGATCATTTCGCGGAGGCAGGTCTCATCGATTCCTTCCGCATGCTATACCCTGACAAGGCCGAGGCATACAGCTGGTGGTCCTACAAGACATTCGCAAGAGAGAGAAATGTCGGCTGGCGTATCGACTACTTCTTCGTAACTGAAGGACTCAAGAATAAAATAACGGAGTCCAATATGTTAAGTAACATAATGGGCTCCGATCATTGTCCGATATTTATCGATCTTAAGTAATCAGTATCTGGCATTCTCGCTTATAGATCTGAAGATCTCGTTTACTGTATTCATATCCTCAGGATATAAAGCTATCAGCTTGCGATCTGTCTTACCGTCGATCGTTGTGATGTAAGCAGGCTTACAGAACTTTACGATGTTACGCGCACTGTTACTCTTCGGATCGAAAGTTTCATTCGCAGTAGCACCGGACTTAATCTGGCAGGACATATCCTTAACATCGATGTAGATATTCTTTATCTCGTTGATAGGATAGATTGCTTCCTTCGAGAAATAGACATAACGAGATGAGATAACGGTGTATGTCTCATATCTGTCCGGGTGAAGATAGAACACCTCATTCTCGGGATCGTTAAGGTCCATCTGAATATTGCTTAATCCGATACGCTCGATGGCTTCCTTCATTCCGCGGTTTGTGGATACTCTCTTATACACAAGAAATCCGAAACATCCAAAAGCAATGAGAAGACAAGGTATCACAACGATCATTCCACGGATGGGATTAATCCCGCGTCTTACCATGTTTGAGATAATAAGTCCGATGAGAATGAACTGAATAAAAAACGGCACTCCCAGATTTCTGAGATAGAAAATAGCGTCACTCTTCTCGAACTTGTTTTCCAAGATCTGATTGTGATCGTAAGTTACGTTTTTCATGACGAGATAAGCTTTAAGACATATTTTCCTTCTCTACAAGTCTATCTGCGCCGTACTTCTTTCTTAGTGCGGGCTTCTCGATCTTACCTGTAGCATTTCTAGGAACGTCTGCGAGGATGATCTTCTTAGGTCTCTTATAACGGGGAAGCTGGTTGCAGAACAACTCGAGCTCCTCTTCAGTGCATCCGCTGCCGGGTTCGATCTCAACGATAGCGCCTGTGATCTCACCGAGTCTCTTGTCGGGAAGACCGATTACTGCAACGTCCTTAACCTTCGGATACTCCTGGAGGAAGTTCTCGATCTCAACAGGGTAGATATTCTCACCG
>CAMJGB010000176.1 GCA_946405115.1 uncultured Clostridia bacterium
AGATTGGGCCTCGAGTTCGTTGCTCAGCCTATCGCTTGGGATTCCAAGGACCAGGAACTTAACTCCGGTAACATCGACTGCATCTGGAACGGTTTTACTATCAGCGGCCGTGAGGATCAGTACGCATGGACAGAAGCATATATGGATAACAATCAGGTAGTTGTTGTCAGAAGTGATTCTGATATCGCATCTCTTGCTGATCTTGAGGGTGCTATCGTCGCAGTTCAGAAGGATTCTTCCGGACTTGCTGCACTTGAGGAGAACACAGAACTTCTCGATACATTCGCAGAGCTTATCCAGGTTGATGATTATCTCAATGCTATGCTCGAGCTTGAGTCCGGCGCTATTGATGCCATCGTAATGGACGAGATCGTTGCACGTTATGAGATCCAGCAGTCAGGCAGAGACTTCGTTGTTCTTGATGAGGCTGTTGCTTCCGAGGAGTACGGTGTTGGTTTTGCAATCGGCAACGAGGAACTCCGTGATCAGGTTCAGGCTGCTCTCGAGGAGATGAACGAGGACGGAACACTTGCCGAGATCTCTACTGAGTGGTTCGGTGAAGACATCACAACAATCGGTTAATTAATGAACGAGATTACTTCGACATTAGTTCAACTTGCAGGCGGATTAAGATTCACATTAGGAATCTTTTTCCTGACATTGCTTTTTTCCATACCCCTCGGGCTTATCGTAGCCCGGGGGCGTATGTCTAAAAACAAGATTGTAGCAGCACTGGTGCGCATCTATATCTCGATCATGCGCGGTACGCCTTTGATGCTTCAGCTCCTTCTTGTTTACTTCGGTCCCTACTACATCTTCGGCGTTAAGCTCGGAGATCTTGATGTAGGACCTTTCAAGTACAGATTCGTAGCAACGGTAATAGGTTTCTCTTTAAACTATGCTGCATACTTCGCAGAGATCTTCAGGGCCGGAATTCAGTCCATGCCTGTAGGTCAGTACGAAGCAGCGCAGATATTGGGCTTTACGAGAGCGCAGACTTTCTTCAGGATCATTCTGCCTCAGGTAGTAAAGCGCGTTCTTCCTGCTGTTACCAACGAAGTCATTACACTTGTTAAGGACACGTCTTTGGCACAGGTTCTCGCCGTTACAGAAATGTTCACCACAGCGAAAAACCTCGCTTCGGCTCAGGTTTCCGTTATGCCCTTCATCGTCGCAGGTGTTTTCTACTACGTCATGAACGGCATCATCGAGATTGCCATGAACCGTGCAGAGAAGTCTATGTCATATTATTCGTAAGGAGGGTTACATGAGCGTTCTTGAGATGACAAACATTCATAAGTCGTTCGGTTCCCTCGAAGTTCTTAAGGGCATCGACCTTGAGGTAAAGAAGGGTGAGGTAGTAGGCATCATCGGTCCTTCGGGAGGCGGTAAGTCCACGCTTCTTCGCTGCGCCACGACTTTGGAGCAGATAACCTCAGGTAAGATCGTTATCGCAGGTGAGACACTCGTATCAACATCGCATTCCGGTCTTACGCAGTACACAGATAAGAAGAAGCTTCAGGAGATAAGAGGAAAGTTCGGTCTTGTGTTCCAGAACTTTAATCTCTTTCCGCATTTTTCCGTTAGAAGGAATATCACGGAGTCGCTTATTCACGTTCATAAGAAGAGCAGGGAAGAAGCTGACGAGATCTGTAACGAGCTTTTGAAGAAGCTCGGCATGGCAGATAAGGCTAACGCTTATCCTTGCAATCTTTCCGGAGGACAGCAGCAGAGAGTCTCCATTGCAAGAGCACTTGCAGTTAATCCCGAGATACTCTTTTTCGATGAGCCCACGTCAGCACTTGATCCTGAGCTTACCTCGGGCATCCTCAAGGTAATCCGCGAGCTTGCGGAGGAGAAGATGACGATGGTTATAGTTACGCACGAGATGGCGTTCGCAAGAGATGTTGCAGATAAGCTCGTGTTTATGGACGGCGGAGTCATAGTTGAGCAGGGTCCCGATATCATCTCGAACCCTAAGCAGGAAAGAACACGCGAGTTTCTTGCAGGGTACTGATTTATTGACATAAAGCACGGCAAGTGTTTTAATTAAGGATACAAAAGCGCTGAAGGGAAAAAAGATGCGTGACCCCTGTTAAGAGAGCCGGCGGTTGGTGCGAGACGGTACAGGAAGCGTAATGATAAGTCATCCCGGAGCTGTAAGACTTAAAGTTAATTCGAGTAGGTCTTATCGGGTTCTCCCGTTACAGAGAAAGGTGTTGATAGACACCGCTGAGTGAGGTCACCGACCTAAGAAGAGTGGTACCGCGGAAATTAAGTCTTTTCGTCTCTTCTTCGTGCAAGTTATTCTTGTGCGAAGAGGAGACTTTTATTTTACAGACAAAGGAGATGACGTCATGAAACTTAAAGGAGCGGAAATCGTAGTTGAGACGCTTATTGAGCAGAACATAAAGACGATCTTCGGTTACCCGGGAGGTACCGTTATCGATATTTATGATCAGCTTTATAAGAAGAGCGACCGTATTACGCATGTTCTTGCTGCTCACGAGCAGGGCGCGGCGCACGCAGCCGACGGATATGCCAGATCAACAGGTGATATCGGTGTCGTGCTTGCAACATCAGGCCCCGGAGCAACTAACCTCGTCACGGGTATCGCTACAGCTTATCTTGATTCCGTACCTCTTCTTGCCATAACGGGTAACGTTCCCAATACCCTTATCGGAAGAGACAGTTTCCAGGAGATTGATATCACAGGTATCACGCTTCCCATCACGAAGCATAACTTCCTGGTACATGATGTTGAGGATCTTGCAGATACAATCAGAGAAGCAATAAGAATCGCTAAGTCCGGACGTCCGGGTCCTGTTCTTGTTGATATCCCTAAGGATGTTCAGCAGGCTATGTGCGAGTTTAATTACAAGGCCCCCGTAGAGAAGACAGAACTTAAGCCCGCTGATGACGAGCTCGTTAAGAATGCTGCCAAGCTCATTGCTGAGGCTAACAGACCTTACATCTATTTCGGCGGCGGTGCTGTGAGAGCAGGTGCAGGCGCTTTGATCTCCGAGCTTGCTGATAAGATCGATGCAGTTATCGGATGCTCAATGATGGGATTGTCCGAGCTTCCCACACAGCTCGACAGATTCCTCGGAATGCAGGGTATGCACGGCCACTATGCTTCATCCAAGGCAATGGCTAAGTCAGACCTCATCATCGGTATCGGCGTAAGATTCTCAGACCGTGCCACAGGTGATACGGATAAGTTCTCGAAGGGTGCAAAGAAGATCCAGATCGATGCAGACTTCGCAGAGATCGGTAAGAACGTAGACTTAAGTCTCGGATGCGCTTGCGACATCTGTGACTTCTTAAGAAAGCTCATCGACGTTGTTGATTACAAGCGTAATCCCAACTGGATGGCAAAGGCAGATAAGCTTCGTGCACAGGAGATGGAGCAGGAGGCTGAGTCTTTCCTCCCGAGAGATGCAATCAGAGCGGCAGCTGCCATCAACGATCCTGAGACTGATGTCGTTACAGACGTTGGACAGCACCAGATGTGGGTTGCCCAGTACTACGAGTTCAAGAAGAAGAGAACATGGATCTCATCAGGCGGACTCGGAACAATGGGATTCGGTATGGGCGCTGCAATCGGAGCTGCTTACGGAAGCAAGAAGAGAACGGTTCTCTTTACAGGTGACGGAAGCTTCGGCATGAACCTCAATGAGCTTGCTACTGCCGTTACTTATAACGTTCCTATAACGATCGTTCTTCTTAACAACGGCGTTCTCGGAATGGTTAGACAGTGGCAGACATTGTTCTACAACAAGGCTTACTCCAATACTACATTGGACCGTAAGACCGACTTCGTTAAGCTTGCCGAGAGCTTTGGCGCTACGGGCTACAAGGCTGACAATCTTGAAGAGTTTACGGATGCTTTTACTAAGGCTTCCAAGGCAGAGGGCCCTGTTCTTATCGACCTTACTATCGATAAGGATAATATGGTTCTTCCTATGATGAAGCCGGGCGGAACGTTCGACAGATTAATACTTGCAACAGAGGAGGAGACAAAGGCATGAGTAAGAACAATTTTGTTATAGCTGTTTATGTCGAGAATAAGTACGGTGTCCTCACTCGTGTCACAAGCATGTTCACACGCCGAGGATTCAATATCGATACCCTCACAGTGGGTGAGACGGAGTCTCCCGAATACTCACGTATCACGATTTCTTTGTCAGGTGATCGTACAGACCGTATGCAACTTGTTAGTCAATTGACCAAGTTATATAATGTCAAGAAGGTAGAAGTGCTGTCGAATGAAGACGCCATCAAGAGAGAGCTTTTGCTCATCAAGGTTAAGAATGACCTTGAGCACCGCTCCGAGATTATGGATGCCGTCAGCGTATTTAAGGCGAAGACAGTCGATTATTCCTCACAGGCTATGTGCTTCGAGGTAACAGGCGATACGAATAAGATCGACGCCTTTATCGACAATATG
>CAMJGB010000177.1 GCA_946405115.1 uncultured Clostridia bacterium
CCTTACTATTCAATGGGATGTCTTATCGCTACCTGCATAGTTCACACTTATGTAGTTGCGAACGAGAAGACAGAGCATCACAAGAATCTTGTTAATGCCAAGCAGATCGCTTACCGTGACCCTCTTACAGGCGTTAAGAGTGCAAGGGCATATCAGGAGGCTAAGGAATCTTATGATCAGCGCATCTCAAGTCTCCAGCTTAAGGAGCTCGGCGTCATTGTTTTGGATCTTAACGGCTTGAAGCAGATTAACGATAACCTCGGTCATGAGAAGGGCGATGAGTTCATTAAGAAGGGCGGAGAGCTTATCTGCAATCAGTTCCAGCACAGCCCCGTATTCCGTATCGGCGGTGATGAGTTTGTTGTTCTTCTTGAAGGTGAAGATTACAGGAACAGAGTTACTTTACTCGAAGAGTTCGACCGTCAGATGGAAGAGAATGTCCGTAAGGGAACCGTGGTAATATCCACAGGTCTTGATATATTCCGTCCCGGTCGTGATATCAACTTCGATTCGATCTTCGAACGTGCCGATCAGCGCATGTATGAGAGGAAGAAGTATCTTAAGTCAATGGATTTAAGAGCTTCTTAAGCTCGGTCGATTATTCCGCCACCTATTACGCATCCGTTTTCGTCGTAGAATACGGATGACTGTCCCGGAGAAACTCCCTTAACAGGTGAACTTAATACTACTTTAACGCGGCCGTCTGAAAGCTTCTCTATCGTGCCTTTTTTCTGCGGCTGGTGATAGCGCGCCTTAATGAGACATTCAAGTTTCTCGTCAGAACCCAAGTCTTCAATACTTAAGAAATTAACGTCGCGGCAAATGAATGTGTCGCTCATAAGTGACATCTCGCTTCCCAAGACAACTTCATTAGTCTCGGGGATGATCCTGGTTACATAAGCGGGGATTCCGAGCGCGATGCCAAGTCCCTTACGCTGACCTACCGTGTAGCGATGGATGCCCTTGTGCTTTCCCAATACATTGCCGTCCTCATCGACGAAGTTGCCCTCGCCCGGAACTTCCTTTTCGCTGTGGTCGGCGATAAAGTCTGAATACTTGCCTTCAGTTACGAAGCATATTTCCTGTGAGTCGGCTTTGTCGGCGCAGGGAAGTCCTGCTTGGCGAGCTATGTCGCGAACCTCGTCCTTAGTGTACTGCCCGAGCGGCATGAGCGTGTGTGAAAGCTGCTCCTGCGTAAGCTTATAGAGCATGTATGTTTGATCCTTCTCGGCGTGGTCTGCGGTCCTTGCCGTGTACCTGCCGTTAGGAAGCTTGATTATGGAAGCGTAGTGTCCCGTGGCAACGAAGTCTGCATCAAAAACCTGCATCAGCTCCATGAGCTTTGCCCACTTAACGTAGCGGTTGCACTCGATACAGGGATTGGGGGTGAGCCCTTCAAGGTAAGCATTAACAAAGGGCTTTACTACTTCTTTCTCGAAAAGCGACGTGCAGTTATGCGGGTGATATTTAACATCGATGATCTGGGAGGATCTTCTTGCTTCGTCTATCTCACAACAGCGGCCTTCTTCGCCGTTGTCGTCCTGCCATACACGAAGAGTGACTCCGATTACTTCGTAGCCTTGCTGCTTCAGAAGATATGCTGCGACGGCACTGTCTACGCCGCCTGACATTCCCACTATGACTTTTGCCATCGATTACGCTCCTTAATAAACAGAACTCATTATAGCACGAGGTTAAGTGTTGACCCGGTGAAGTTTCCTGTATTCTCTTGGTGTAGTGCCTGTGACCTCGCGGAAGAGTTTGTTGAATCTTGTCGTGGACTGAAAGCCTGCCATGAAAGCACATTCCGTGATGGAAAGACTGTCGTTCAGAAGAAGGTTGATTGCATTCTGCACGCGTATTCCCGACAGATAGTCGGGGAAGGATATGCCCATATATTCGTTGAATAGCTTCGAGAAGTAGAAGGGGGACAAGCCGACGTGCTCTGCCACCATTAATTGCGTAATGTCTTCGGAAGAGTGTTCTGATATGAAGCTCAATGCAGTTTTTATGTATTTCCAGGATCTGTCGGAGAAGTTATCAAGTCCTATATGCTCTCTTTGTTCGTTAAATACATATTCTCCAATGAGAAGCAGCATGTCATAGATGAGAATTTTGCATCTGGTCTCAACAAAGTGTTGTTTATTGTTATAAATATCTTTGATCTGAAGGAATAGTTTTGTGAGCTTGGAAACAAGTTCGGGGTTATCGTTTTTCTTTATAAGATGGCATTTTGTGAGAAATCTTGAGGCAGCTGCAAGATCTGTATGACTTTCAATGATGGATGAAGAGAACTGAATAAACATCGAGCCTTCAATGGGAACGTGCAAAAGTTCGTGAAGTTCTCTAGGCCATACAAGGAGGATATCGCCTTCGTCAGCTGTGTATACCTTGTCTCCGATCTTGTAACGGCAGTTATCCTTGAGGATTACCGTGAACTCGGCCGCATTGTGCCAGTGGGAGGGGAACTCCTCCAGCAATGATGCGTTAATAACTGTAATTCCTTGCACTTGCGTGTAATTGATTATCTCTCTATCCATGATTTAAAAATAACAAAAAATGGTCAAAATACAATAATAATCTTCTGTTTTTAGTCCGGTCCAAGAATTATCTTGTGGCTATCATGGAAAACACAAAAGCAAGAGTAACTGATTTTACGGTCGGAAATCCCACCGGACATATCTTAAGATTCTTCTGGCCGCTTCTTCTGACCAGTTCGCTTCAGCAAGTTTATAACTTCGTTGATATGTGGATCGTAGGTAAGGGGTTGGGTGATAATGCTTTCGCTTCAGTAGGCAACATGGGATCTTTGTTCTTCCTGATCGTCGGATTCTCATTCGGTCTTGCTAACGGCTTTGGAGTTCTTATTGCTCAGAGTTTCGGTGCTAAAGATACAGAACAGCTTCGCCACAGAGTTGCGGGAACCATTCAGCTTACTATCGGCATGGCTGTTGTTCTTACCATAATAAGTGAATTGTTTCTTCCCGGTGCATTAAGGCTTCTTAAGACGGATGACATCCTTATGGGCGACTGCCTTAAGTACGGTTATGTGATGTTTGGCGGACTTGCTGCTTCCATCTGCTATAACGTAAGCTCCTCGATCTTAAGAGCATTAGGCGACAGCCGTACTCCTCTTGTGGCTATTATGCTGTCTTCAGGCGTCAACCTAGTGCTTGATACGTTTTTTATCTTCGGTCTTAAGACGGGAGTTGAGGGAGCAGCTGCTGCTACCGTAATAGCTCAGATTGTATCAACTCTTGTTTGTCTTGGAAGGTTAAGAAAGATAGAACTCATCCGTGTAAGCCGCAGACATTTCAGAAACGGCTGGGATGTATATTATGCATTGTTTAGAAACGGTATACCGATGGCTTTGATGAATTCGATCACGGCTGTCGGCTGTATGGTAGTACAGCACTTCATTAACAGTTACGGTGTTGATTACACAACGGCTTATTCTGCCTGCTGCAAGTATCTTAATCTCTTCATGAATCCTGCTGCTACGGCGGGTAATGCGATGAGTGCATATACAAGCCAGAACTATGGTGCAGGAAAATATGACAGGATCAAGAAGGGACTTAAGGTTTGCCTTTCCATAAGCTTCGTTACTTATGTGCTTCTGGGCTCGCTGATGGTCATAATCCCTGAACCTCTCATAAGGTTTTTCATTAAGGGCGATGAGTCAGTAAAGCTTGCATGTACTTTCATGCCGATATGCGGTGTGTTTATCATATTCGTAGATTGCCTTTTCGTTGTGCGTAACGGTGTGCAGGGTATGGGAGATCCCGTGCTTCCCATGTGGTCCGGTGTGCTCGAGATGGTGTTAAGAATAGCTGCAATCTCGTTCCTTATAAGCCGGATAGGATTTAAGGCAGCTGCAGTTGCTGAGGTGTGTGCATGGACCGGAGCCTTGCTCGTGAACGTGTATGCCTTTGGCAGGAGGCTCAGTCCCAAATTATCAAGAATATCTGTTAAATCGACTTCCCGTATTGTATAATCATCCCGTATTTATTAAGAAGGGATAGGTAATAAATATGGGTAAATCTAACATTCCGGCGATTTTGTTCGTGTTAAGCGGAATCTTTATGGCAGTGTGCTGCTTTCTTCCGATTAAGGTCATTACAATTGTAATGGGTGGGGAAAAGACGGTGGAAAACGTTAAGTTCATGCCGTCAATCGGAGGAATTGTAGTTCTTGGTTTGGCTATCGGCTGCGCCGTTATCGGAGTTGCAGGATACAAGCAGATGGCAGCGCTGGTAGGAACGATCACGGCGATTGTTTCAGCCGGTATGATGTGGTACTTGTCAATGTCTGCAGATTCTGCCTCTAAGTCAGTGGAGGCTGTTAATGACATCATGAACGGCATGTTCCAGGATACGATGAATCTTACGACTACATCTTCAGTTGAAACCGGAGTCGGCTTTTATCTCTTGATAGCTGCCATGGTGTGTG
>CAMJGB010000178.1 GCA_946405115.1 uncultured Clostridia bacterium
TTAGCCATAAAGTGTACCCCTCCTTAATCGTGACGAATCAAAGCGCCACAACAATTTACGAACTGACCGAGTACAAAATCCTTAGGACCATTAACGGTGCTAAGAGCCTTGAGAATCTCGACCTGCGTTCCAAGCTGACGCGCAAGTTCTTTATCTATCTTCTTGTAGCCTGCACCTGAACCATAGAGGAAGCAAGTGCTGATTGCATCAATATGATACTTAGCAATTGAGAACTGAGCTGTACGGGATACTGCATCAACGAGAGACTTAAAGTAAGCATTAACAGCACTCTGGAGAGCAGGTGTCTCTGCTACTGTCTCGTTCCAAACATCGATATCCTCGATCGGTACACTAGCCTCAGCTTCAGCTGTTGTGATATTAAGTCTTCTAGCCAAAGATGACTGCTGGTTACCACTCTGAAGCTTCTTGACGGAATCAGCAACCTGTCTGATATTTCCGTGGCCGAACTGGAGTCTTCTTGAAAGAACCGGGAAGCCCTTATCGAGAACTGTAACTGTAGTTGTCTTGCTTGAAAGCTCGATCAAGAGGATCGTTGCCTGCTTGATATTAACGTTACCATTGATGATACCCTGCTCGAAAAGCTTTCTTACAGCGTTAGGGTTAACATCAAGAGATACAGGGTTGAGATCCATGTTCTTAAGGAATTCACGATAATCCTTAATGACATCAGTAGGAATAGCAGTAGCTCTAACCTGGAGCTTATCTGCATTTGTCTCAGCGTCCTTTGTTGTTCCGTAAACGAGATAATCGATTGACATATCTCTGTTGGAACCCTGACCTAAGATTTCGTACTTAACCATGTCCTTAAGCTGATCTTCCTTAACAACAGGGAGTTCAAGATCTCTGCTGTGAACGAAAGCACCTTCTGTTGTGATGATGGCACTCTTCATTCTGATGTCGAGTCTTGCAAGAGCATGCTTCAATGCCATTACGATACCGAATGAATCTGCAACAGCACCATCGTTGATAGCGTCACCTTCCAAAGAAACAACGCCCATCTTTTCGATTGAAATATTTCCTGTCTTGGGATTGTAATTCCCGACAGCGATTTTAAGATCTGAGCTGGAGCAATCGATTACCAGTTCATTTGATCCTCTTCCTAATGAAAAATCCATTTATTTTCTCCTTTCAAACCTTGCGGGGATTACATGATCCACTGAGCCATTGTGAAGATAGGCATTGCGATACCGCCTACAACTACACCGACGATGACAGCCATGATGATGATCATGACAGGCTCGAGTGCGGATACCATCTTCTGTGTAGCTGCATCAGCCTCATCTTCGAAATAGTCAGCTGCCTTCTGCAAAATCGTATCCAGAGTACCTGACTCCTCACCGATTGAGACCATTGCATAGATCATAGGCGGGAACTCTGTAATATCTCTGATAGATCTTGAAAGGGATGTACCTTTTCTAATCTCGATACGAGCCTGAGCGAGCTTCTTCTGAAGGATAAGGTTATCAAGGGACTTCTCTGTGATTTCAACAGCCTGAAGAACTGAGATACCTGACTTCAAAAGTGTGGATACTGTTCTGGTAAATCTTGCTGAAGCGTTCATTCTTGTAGCTTTACCTACAACAGGCATCTTGAGCATGATCTTTGACCATGTCTCTCCACCCTTCTCTGAACTCTTCCAAAGCTTAAAGCCATAGACAATGATTCCTAAAACTGCAAGATAGATGTACCAGAATTTTGTAAGTGAACCTGAAAGATTCAATAAGAATTGAGTTAATGCCGGCAATTTACCGCCGAGATCTGCGATAACGCCGCCGATTCTAGGTACGAGGAATGTCAACAAACCGATACTTACTGCAGCAGTAAGTCCTGCGAGGATCTTAGGATATACCATTGCGGATGAGATCTTATTCTTGAGCTTAGCATCTTTTGCGAAGTGCTCAGCAAGTCTCTCCATTACCTCGTCGAGTCGACCGGACTCTTCACCTGCGGCGATCATACTGATCATGATGTTCGGAATGACGCCCCTCTGTTCCTTAAATGCTTCAGACAGCGAACGACCGCTCTGAACCGATTCATAGATTTCACCGATGCACTTCTTAGCCTTCTTGGATTCAAGCTGCTGATAAAGCATATCGAGTGATCTTACAACAGTGATACCTGCGGACAAAAGTGAAGCAAGCTGTCTGGAGATGATAACAAGATCCTGTGTCTTGAGCTTGGGGCTGCCAATCTCCATGTTCCAGATGCCCTTGCCCTTGTCGAGTGACAAGCTGGCAATGTATTTGCCATCGGACTTGAGCTTTCTTGACGCTTCTCCAATAGAAGTTGCTTCGACTATGCCTTCAGACATTTTACCGTTGGAATCGATAACTTGATATCTGAAATTAGCCATCTAATATTTCCCTCCTTATCTGATTTCTGTTTAGCACCTATATTAGGCAAACTCCAGATCACCGAACAACGGAGTGTTCGTCTGACCTGCGTTATTAATGAAACGCTTAAGATCTTCAGGGATTCTGCATCTCTGGAGAGCAGTATCTCTTGTGATCATGTTACGCTTAACAAGCTCTGCGAGATAGAAATCGAGAGGACACATACCCTGCTGAAGGCTTGTAGCGATAGTAGAGTCGATCTGGTATGTCTTACCTTCACGGATATTGTTCTTAATAGCGTCGTTGGAGATCATGATCTCGAAAGCAGCACATCTGCCTCCGCCGATTCTCTGTACGAGAGTCTGACAGATAACGGCAACAAGACATGTAGCAAGCTGAACTCTGATCTGATCCTGCTGGTGCGGCGGGTAAACGTCGATGATACGGTTAACTGTATCAGCAGCTGAGGATGTATGGAGTGTTGAAAGAACCAAGTGTCCTGTTTCGGCTGCGGTAATAGCAGTACTGATTGTATCAAGGTCACGCATTTCTCCGACGAGGATGATATCCGGGTCTTCACGGAGAGCAGCTCTGAGTGCGTTAGCGAATGAAAGTGTATCCTCGTGGATTTCTCTCTGGTTGATCATAGCTTCTCCGTGCATATGGAGATACTCGATAGGTTCCTCGAGAGTAAGAATATGACACTTCTTGCTCATGTTTACGTGTCCGATCATGGCAGCAAGTGTTGTTGACTTACCGGAACCCGTAGGACCTGTAACGAGGATAAGTCCACGGGGTTTCATAACGAGATCCTTGAAGATGTTAGGAAGACCCAACTGCTCGCATGTAGGGATCTCATTTGTAATTGTTCTTGCAGCAAGTGCATAAGTACCACGCTGCTTGAATACATTACATCTGAAACGGCTGTAGTTCTCAACAATGTAAGAGAAGTCGATCTCACCTCTCTCGTTCAGATACTGCTGTCTTGATTTGTCAATCATTGACTTACAAAGATACTCGGTATCTGCAGCTGTAAGCGGCTGATTGCCCAACGGCATCAACATACCGTCAACACGAATCATAGGCGGCAGTCCGACCGTAATATGAGTATCGGATGCCCCCATTCTTACCGATTCAGCCAAAATCGATTCGATCGATAAACTAAATCCTTCCACGTTAAAAAACCTCCTTATCAGTCAATCGTGTAAGCAACTCTGTTAAGCTCGCTGACCGTCGTAATACCTTCGAGAACGAGGTCTCTAGCTGAATCCTGGAGCATCTGTGTTCCTTCTTCAACTGCAAGCACGCGCATTTCATCTTCACTTGCTCTTCTCTCAAGTAAAGTCTTCATCTTTCTTGTAACGATAACGATCTCATGGATCGCGATACGTCCCTTATAACCCTTGTCATTACACTCTGTGCAGCCCTTACCACGGTAAAGCTTCTGGCCTGCATCAAGTCTTAAGTACTCTCTGTCGTACTCATCAGGTTCATAGGATTCTCTGCAGTTAGTGCAGATACGACGTACAAGACGCTGGGATACAACGCCTACCAATGCGGAAGAAACCATGTAAGGCTCAAGTCCCATATCGATAAGACGGTTGATAGAAGATACAGCGTCGTTGGTGTGGATTGTACTGAAAACGAGGTGTCCGGTGATAGCGGCTCTCATAGCGATCTCGGCTGTCTCACCGTCACGGATCTCACCGACGAGGACGATATCAGGGTCCTGACGCAAGATGGATCTAAGACCACTTGCGAAGGTCATTCCTGCTTTTGCGTTAACCTGTACCTGGTTCAATCCGGGGATCCTGATTTCTACAGGGTCCTCAACTGTAATGATATTAACTTCTTCAGTATTCTTCTCTGAAAGGAGTGTATAAAGTGTTGTTGTCTTACCTGAACCTGTAGGACCTGAGATGAGAACGATACCCTGAGGGATCTTGATCATTCTGTCGATCATCTCATTGTTACGGTCACTGATACCGAGGTAAGATCTGTTCAAGTTTGCGTCGTTCTTGGCAAGGATACGGATAACCGTCTTCTCACCTGTAACGCAAGGAAGAATGGATACACGCATGT
>CAMJGB010000179.1 GCA_946405115.1 uncultured Clostridia bacterium
GAATTTGTAAGAGTAAAAGTAGAGAAAAACTTCAAATAACAATTACATTCAAGGCCTCTTTATTTGTCCGGATGTCCCAATAATGGTCCTTCAGGGAGAGTAGGATAGAGTCAGCAAAATATCAGGAGGTGTTTGTTATGACTGACTACATTATCCTCGCACTGCTTTTGGTGTTGATCGTAATAGGCATAGTTAATATCGTGCTCATCCGTAATGCGGGCAAGGCTGAAGAAGAGGATGACGGACATGAAGATGAGATGCTGGAGCGTCTTGTTAATAAGCTTGATGAGAATAAGGATGCAGTTTTACATGTATCGGGTCAGTTCGACATGATGAGTAAGAATCAGTATGTGCAGAATAAATCCTTGCAGGACACACTCTCCGTAAGTTTAAAGGAAACACGTGAGGATCAGGCACAGCGACTGGATTCTATGACGCGTTCGCAGAATAATTCCTTCATTGAATTCCGTAAGGAAATGAATGAAAGCGGAGATCGTCAGAATAAGGCGATCATCAGCATGCAGAAGACTACGGGCGATTCTTTGATGGAGATGCAGAAGTCAACGAGTGACTCACTTCTTAAGATGCAGGAGCAGATGAATAAGACCTTGCAGACTTCCATCGAGAGCATGACCAAGTCTAATGAGAAGAAACTCGATGAGATAAGAGGCGTTGTAACCGAGAAACTTGATAAGACTTTGAATGAGAGGCTTGATTCGAACTTCAAGCAGGTCGGCGAGCAGATGGCAAATCTTTATAAGAGCTTAGGAGAGCTTCAGCAGCTGTCGTCAGGCGTTACCAATCTTAATAAGACATTAAGTAATGTAAAGACCAGAGGCAACTGGGGAGAGGTGCAGCTCGGACGCATTCTCGAACAGACGCTCGCGAGAGATCAGTATGAAGAGAATATCGCGACTAAGAGCGGATCTTCCGACAGGGTTGAGTATGCGATCAAGCTCCCTTCTGAGGACGGTACGGCATATCTTCCTATCGATGCCAAGTTCCCTGTTGATATCTATAACAGAATTGCCGAAGCTTCCGAGAATGCCGATGAAGCAGCAGTTAAGACTGCCCGTAATGAACTTACGAACAGAATTAAGCTAGAGGCGGCTACCATCAGTGATAAGTATCTTGATCCGCCGAACACAGCCGACTATGCGATCATGTATCTTCCGACTGAAGGACTTTATGCAGAGGTTCTTCGAATCGACGGACTGTCTGATTATTGCCACAGCAAGCGCGTCATGATCGCGGGACCTACGACTGTCATGGCATTGCTTAACACTATCTCCATCGGCTTCAGGCATATGGCTCTTAACAGGAAAAGTGAGGAGATCCGTAAGATCCTGGAGGCAACCAAGACTCAGATCACCAAGCTTGAAGAGTCTGCTGCCAAGATGGAGGACCGTATTGATAAGGCTTCAAGAGCTGCTCAGGATATCAAGGACCGCACCAGGATCATGAAGAAGAAAATGGGTGCGATAGCCACGATCGACTCCGAGGAATCCGACAGGATCCTCGGTATAGAGTCAGGTTTTGAGGACTTTGAAGACGAAGATTAATGGCGATATTAACCTTATATTTCTTTAACGGACAGTTGTGTTATAATACTTCACAGTTCGCACTATGTGAGCTGTGGCCGGGTCGGGTCTCGTGCAATTCGATCCCGTGAACCCTGTCAGGTCCGGAAGGAAGCAGCAGTAAGCGGTCTTTCGTTTGTGCCGCGAGGGTGCCTGCCCGGCTGCAGTTCAGATAGTACGAACTTTTTAATTTACGGGAGATCGACATGGAATATCAGGCTCTTTACAGGCAGTTCAGACCGAATAATTTCGATGAGATAGTAGAACAAAGAGCTGCGGTCGCCACTTTAAGAAAGACCGTACTTACAGGGAAGATCGGACATGCTTATCTTTTCTGCGGACAAAGAGGAACGGGTAAGACGTCCATCGCGAGAGTGTTCGCAAGAGCGATCAACTGTGAGAATCCCGTTAACGGCAATCCCTGTAATGAGTGTGCAGTATGTAAGGGCATCATCGACGGATCCTTGATGGATGTTATTGAGATCGACGCCGCTTCCAACAGAAGTATCGATAACATAAGAAGCATCTGCGAAGAAGTAAGCTATGCTCCTTCCCGTGCGAAGTATAAGGTATACATCATCGACGAGGTTCACATGATCACGACGGAGGCTTTTAATGCTCTCCTCAAGACTTTGGAGGAACCTCCGGCACATGCCGTATTCCTTTTCGCTACGACGGAACCTCACCAGATTCCGCCCACGATCCTCTCAAGATGCCAAAGATTTGATTTCCGACGTATCTCGGTCGGTGCCATCAAGGGAAGACTTCGCTACATCTGCGATCAGGAGAAGATCAATGCGAGCGAAGACGCATTGGATCTCATCGCTTCGATGAGTGACGGTGCCATGAGAGATGCGATCTCCTACCTTGACCAGGCTGCTGCCATGGCTTCAGGTGCGCTTATTACCCCTGAGTCTATCGAGGACATGACGGGTACCGTTAATATTGACTTTATCGCTGAATTCGCGACCATCCTCATTGAAGGAAGCTTTGATAAGCTCCCTGTTAAGTGTAAGGAGCTCGCTGATTCAGGACGCGATTTCATACAGTTCACATTGGATCTTGCAGAGTACTTCAGAAACCTTCTCATCGTAAGAGTGGTTCCGAATCCGGTGCAGCTGATCCCCGCTTCTCAGAAGTCTTTGAAGCGCATGTATGAGATCGCGAACCTTACTAATTCACAGACATTAACAGGATTCATCGCATCCTTCTCCAAGACTGTTTCCGAGCTTAAGTGGTCGCCTTCAGTCAGAACGAGCTTTGAGATCGCGATGTTAAGGCTTTGCGGAAGGAAGATCCGCATGGAGGAGGCTCCTCTCGTAATCCCTGATTTCAGTAAGCTTCAGGCTGAAGCTGCGAAGAAGATCTCGGAGGGTAAAGTAGAGACGGAAGCTTCTGCACCTGCACCCGCACCGGCGCCTGCTCCTGCAACCGAAGCTCGTAAGTCTCCTTTCAAGAAACCTGCAGCTAAGGCTGAACCCGAGGTTAAGGCTGAGCCTGAAATTAAGGAAGAGCCTGAGATGAAGGAAGAGCCGAAGCCTGTCGAGGAATCCAAGGCCGAAGAGCCCAAAGAGGAACCTAAGGATAAACCAAAGGCTGAGGAAAAGCCTGAAGTTAAGACTGAAGAGAAACTCGAGGATCCCGTTATGGAAGAGCCTCTTGCAGATCCTGTAGAGGAGAAGAAAGAGGAGCCTAAGAAGGCAGCTTCTCTTGAAGATCTTAAGTCCAGCCTTGAGGCATTAAGAGCTAAGCATGCGGGTCAGTTCGGCAATGAGGAGATTGCTGCTCCTGCGCCTTCGGAGGAAACTGAAGAGCCCGATAAGATATTTGAGCCTAAGGGTACCGATACTCTTGCGGCCCCCGTACTTGATGATGAGATGGATGATGAGGACAAGCCTCTTGATAACCAGATCGGATTGTTCTTTAACGAGAATGAGAGAACTGATGCACCTAAGGTGGGCATCTTCGCGAATCTGTCTGATTCCGTTCTCGATGACATAGACATGGAAGACCTCGAGGATGAGGAAGAGGAGGAATATGATTCTTCTTCGGATATTTCATTCGGTGATGTGGATGAGGATCTCCAGGCACCCACGGGAAGGATCGGAGAGACCAAGAAGTCCGCTCTGTCGACTGCTATCGAGAAGTCTCCCATCGTGACATCGAAGGCTCCTGCGGGCGATGAAAGCCCCAAGCAGAAGTGGCTTGAGATCAAGTCTTTGATCTATGAGCAGGACCGTGCACTGGGTCAGATCCTCGATGAGTCCAGACTTAAGATCATGGGCGAAGGCGCTTATGTAGTAGTTGCAAGCAACGATAATCAGGATGCCAAGCACCTTGTATCCCAGCCGGGATTTAAGCAGGTATCTTCACTTATAAAGTCCCGCTTCGGCAATATCGGCAACGTGTTTGCATGCACCAACAGGCAGTATGTTAATGCCCAGAGACTTTATACAGAGTCACATCAGGGTCAGGATCTGTCCATAATCGATGTGGATGAGGATTCGGGCGATGCTGCAGCAGACTTTATCAACAGCCTCGGAATGGCGGGTCTTAACACCGAGATTCATTTCGGTGATGAGTGATGAACCGTTATAGGGTATAATAGGCTGGTTTTAACTAAGATTAAATTTATCGGAGGATAAGATAATGGCAAAAGGATTTAAGGGAATTCCCGGCGGTATGGGTATGGGCAACATGGGTAACCTCATGGCTCAGGCTCAGAAGATGCAGAAGGAACTCGAGAACGTTCAGATCGAGATCAAGGAACTTCGTATCCCCGGTTCTGCAGGCGGAGACAAGGTTTTTTTTAATGATACGGCGACCACCGAGATCTACACC
>CAMJGB010000180.1 GCA_946405115.1 uncultured Clostridia bacterium
CAGTCTGCTCAGGCTTACGGCGGCGGTATCTGCCAGGTAAGCTCCATGATCTACCAGTCCGTTATCAAGTCTGACCTCGAGGTTATCGAGAGACATCCCCACATGTGGCCTTCTTCCTACGCTACAGTAGGTACGGATGCTGCTGTTGACTGGGGTAATCAGGACTTCGCATTCAGAAATTCTTCCGAGTATCCCATCGCTATCACAGCTTACTGGGATCCCGATACATCCAAGATCACTGTATGCATTTACGGTCATCAGCTTCCTGACGGCGAGTACATCCTTTTCGAGGGTGAGACAGTTTCTACTAACCCCGCAGGAGTTCAGTACATAGCCAACGGCACATTGCCCGTAGGCGAGACAAACAGCATCAGAGGTGCTCACGACGGTGTTACAGCAGCTTCTTACCAGATCTGGTACGATGCTGACGGCAACGAGATCAACCGTGTAGAGCTTCCTACATCTTACTATTCGACTATTTCCGCTCAGATTGAGGTAGGAACACTTAATCCTGACGGTACACAGGCTACTCTCGATCCTGCAACAGGCGCTCTTACAGGCGTTGTTGAAGGCCCCGCCGAGACAGAGACAAATCCGGACAATCCTAATCCCGATAACCCTGACCAGCCTGTAGAGCCCCAGCCCGGTGAGAATCCTGACGGTGAAGCTTACGAAGCTGCACCTCCCGAAGCTCCCGCAGCCTGATATGCGTAATGTCAGCAGCAGGCCCTAATAAGGAATTTCTCATATCTGAAACTCTGATTCCGGATATCTTTATCGCCCGGTATATGCCTTTGCTCGGGAAAGATGCGATCAGCATCTACCTTTGGACGCATATGACATATAAGGGCGATTCTTTTACTTTAAAGGACGCTGTTTCTTACGGCGCCATTCCTGAAGAAGACATCAACACAGCACTTGCGGAGCTAGTAGCCGCGGGCGTTCTTGTGCGTAAAGAGGGCGATGTCTTCGAGCCCGTCGACCTCAAGTTGGTCGAAGTAGAGGAGTATATCCGTAACAAGACCGATGAAGACGGCGTTCCCGTAATGAAGAGCGATGAGAAGAGACGCCAGCTCCTCGCAGTCTCAATCCAGAAGACATACTACCAGGGCAAGATGGCCTACACTTTCTACAGGCTCATCGATAAGTGCCTTTATGAGTACCATTTTGAGGATAATGTCGTGTACTCGCTTTTCGAGGAGGGCAAGGAGCTTCGTATTCACTATATTGTGGCGAAGATGTACGACCTCGCGCAGAAGTGGTACCAGAAGGGCTACACGACGACGGAGTCACTCAAGCAGTACTACGAGCTTCGTACGAGAAGGACGGACATTGCCAAGATTACGGGCAAGCTTCTTAGGAAGCGTCTTACGGAGATGGATTACGAGCACATCAATAAGTGGTCGACGGATTACGGCGCAGATGCTGCCATCGTCGAGTACGCGATAAGATGCCTTGATTACAAGAACAACATCCGCATGGTGGACGTTACCAACAAGCTTAAGGAGTGGCTCGATGCAGGCGTTATGGCTGTCGATAAGGCGATGGTTTACGAGAGCGAGCGCCATAAGGAGAATAAGGCGAAGGCTTCAAGGTCACGTGGCCGCACCAACGTAAGAAAGAGCGGTAAGGACGCAGGCATCACGGTCGAGACCAAGGCTGAGGAGACGGCGGAGAAGCCGGAGGAAGCAAAGCCTCAGGAAGAGGCAGAACACGATTCTATCCTTGATATGTTCTGAGGAGAATACGAATGAAGACTATTAATGAAGCTATTGGTGAGAGATTAGCTCATATCAAAAATATAAAGAAGATGGACGGCGAGCGTGCAGCCGAGATCGTCTACAAGAAGCACCCGAAGCTTCGTAAGATCGACGGCGACCTTCTTGAGGTAAGAACCCAGATCATGCTCTGCGCCATCGAGCACGATAAGGCGCCCGTTCCTGCGCTCGAGAAAAGAGAGTCCGACCTTCTTAAGGAGAGGGAAGAGTATCTTAAGGAGAACAAGCTTCCCGAGGATCCTTCTTCAGTTAACGTTCACTGCGATAAGTGCGAGGATACAGGCTTCGTAACGACGAAGGACGGCAGAAAGGCTGTCTGCGCTTCATGCATGAAGGACGTGCTCGAGAACGTATTCGTCGAGTCCGGCATGAAGGACTTTGTTACTTACGATATTAAGAATTTTGATATTAATTACTACAAGGACGACGGCGTTCGTGTCCGCGAGTTCAAGGGCCTTCGCAAGCTCATGGAGGGCAAGTCCGATAAGAGCCTCATGCTTCTTACGGGCGGCGTTCAAACGGGTAAGACTTACCTTGCCATCGTTTCATGTAAGTACGCGATAATAACGGGCCTTTCTGCCCAGTACCTTAAGGCGGACCGTCTCTTTGATTTAAGCTACGATGATCTTGATGTGCTTAAGGCATACGACTTTATCGTGATCGACGACTATGCTGCCGAGGTTACGAACAACAATAAGATCGCGAACGTGCTTCACACTTTGCTTGAGGCAAGACTTGCATCAGGACGTGCGACCGTAATCGTTTCTTCGTCGCCGCTTGAGGTGCTCGTCGCTGATTCCGATGAGAGGATCGCGGGCAAGCTCCGCACCGCAGGAACCCTGTAATGAAGGTTCGAAGCGGCATCGACGCCGTTCACATTCCGAGGATCGCATCTTCCATAAGTAAGAGCGCTTCGTTCATAGATAAGTGCTACACCAAAGCTGAGATCGAGTATGCGCTTTCCCACAAGATGGAAGCCAGAAGGCTTGAGATCTATGCCGGAAGATTCGCGGCTAAGGAAGCTGTCGCGAAAGCCCTCGGTACGGGCATCATGGCGGAAGGCATTTCGCTCCTCGACATCGAGGTTATCCCCGATGCATCCGGCGTGCCCACACTCACTCTTTACGGCAAGGCGAAGGAGAAAGCCGATGCTTTACGCGTAACCTCAAGCTCTGTTTCCATAACCCACGAAAAGGATTATGCCGCAGCCATCTGCGTGCTTTTGTGCGATGAAGAAGTCTGAGAAGCCGGAATCAAAAAAGAATGCCGGTAAGGGCATAAGACATATTGAAGATGCGGCTTCGTTCCTTAACGAGGCTGCAGATCTTACGGGTGAATACGGCAGTACCGAGAACATGCAGGATATGTGGGGCCTCGGTAAGCGCGATGCCTCCGTAGCTGCCAAGGGCAGACACATGCTCGTAAGGCTCATTGCAGCCGTGCTCGTCACCATATTATTAATTACATCCGTATTCTATATTCTTCCGAAGACTTTGCCCGAGCTGTTCCGTGGAACGAACATCGAGCTTTTCGTTGAGAAGGAAGTAAACCTTATGTACGACGAGTCGTATCGCGTTGTAAACGTGTCTGTAACGAGCGTGTTCGAGCGTGCCGATAACACGTCACCCCGAATCACGCAGGTACTCTATAACGAGCCTTTAAAGGACATAGAAGAGGGTGAGGAGTACACGAAGATCAGAACCGAGGACGATATCGAGGGCTATGTGCGTAATTCCGACATAATTGCCGACACGTCTTCAGTCGAGCCCGACCTTCACGAGTATATGCTCGTAATCTCCGATACAAGCAAGAACATCATGACGCATGCGAGCCAGGGTACGCTTATTACCCAGGTCATGATGAACACCGTGTTGTACGCAGACGTTAAGCGTGACGGCGTTTATCAGGTATCGTTGCCCGGCGGCGGATCGGGTTGGGTAGGATCTTCCGGTGTAATCGAGATCAACCCCAGAGGAACGATCGACGTCGTATCGAGCCGTTACTTCGTCAGCTCGGCGTTGTCCCTTGTTAACGCTACGTATTATGAGAACGGCATTTCCAAGCAAGGAATATCCATAAACGGACTTATCTACGTCTGCTCCTCTGTAAACGGTATAGAATTGCCCAGAACCATCGAGGGACAGATGGAGGCAGGTGTGTCCGTACCTTTGGAATACGACGCCGTTACGGGCGATCTGCTTATTGAATCGATAATCCCGGGAGACATAGTATTCCTGTCGTCGAACTTCGGCCACGGGCAGTACGACATGGCGCTTTGCACCGATATGGGTACGTTATTGATGAGGTCTGACGCGGGAACAACGATAAGATTACAGGAGTTTACTGCAGACAGCGATATCGCTTCCAGGATAGTATCTGTAAGAAGGGTATTTTCTGATTAAAATACTTGTTGCAAACTGGGTTTGTGTGTGGTATTATCTCTCTTGCGTTTTAAGAAGTTAAAGAAGGAGGTGTATCCGAATGGCTAAGTGCGAAGTTTGTCAGAAGGACACATTTTTTGGTAGAAAGATAAGAATCACACGTTCACAGATTTCTCGTCGTGCCCTCTCACAGCAGCAGCCCAACGTTCACAGCGT
>CAMJGB010000181.1 GCA_946405115.1 uncultured Clostridia bacterium
CAAGCGATCTGAAAACTTCATACTTCTCCACTTATAACGCCTTCCTTCAGAACGTGATCGGGCCTACTGTTGCTTCCGTGAAACTTATAAGATCCTTGGGGGCAAGCTTAAGCTGTACGCCCCTCTGACCGCCGCTTACGTGAACTACATCAACGAGCTCGATCATCTCATCAATGAATGTTCTGTATTTCTTCTTCATGCCAATGGGAGAGCAGCCTCCTCTGATGTAACCCGTAACCTTAAGAAGATCCTTCACATGGATAAGCTCCACGCGCTTTGCACCGGCAAGAACTGCCGCCTTCTTAAGATCGAGCTCATCGTCAACGGAAAGGCAGAATACAACATACTCCCCCTGATCCGTAACTGCCGTTAATGTCTTGAAAACCTCTTCATAAGGGATCCCAAAAAACTCCGCGACATGATGTCCGTCGAGATCATTCTCGTCGAACTCATATTCCTTTGCTTCGTAAGGGATCTTGTCCTTATCGAGCATACGCATTGCATTTGTCTTTTTGATACCAGCCATAATACCCTCAACTACTATATATCATTGCCCCGATTATGCAATTCACAAGTGATGATATAATTAAACAAAATTATGATTCAGAGGTCCGTAATGCTTAGTAAGAATTATCCCGAACACGACATCAACAAAGTCTTCGACATCTTCGAAGAGACCATAAACAAAGGCGGAGTTTCAGATAAGTGCGGGGCTGAGCTTACACTCATAAACAAGCTTTTCGCTGCGATGCCGCCGGAAGCCTCCGAGTACGCGATGATGATGCTCCACGGCACTCCCGGTGCGGACCTTCCTAAGCAGGCACAGGACATAATGCCGCTTTACGTGCGCTTCATGAACCTTGCTGAATACCTCGAAAAGGTGGATTCCCTCCGCGTCGTCCCCTCTTCGCTTTCTACGGAAGAGATAATGCGCCGTCACGAAATGATGGATTCGCTTGAGGAGCATGAGAAGATGTTCGGCGCGCAGCTTCTTGGATATCAGTTTAACGAACAGTCTGACGATAAGATCGAAGCTGCACCCGAGGAAGAATCTTCCGAAGAAGGCTCATCTACGCTTCACCTTATGAACGCCGCAGCGCCCGTGTTTGCCTGCACGGATCCGGTTAAGACCGCGATGTTCTATGAGGATCATCTGGGATTTAAGGCTACTCATTTAAGCGATGAGAAGATGCCTCACATAAGACTTGTCCGCGACAATATCGTGATCGCACTGGTTGAAAGTCCCGTGAGGATCGCACCGGTCGCGATGTACGAACTCATTATCTATGTAACCGAGCCGATGCTTCTTTATCACGAACTTAAGGCATCAGGCGTTAAGATGATCGAGGATCTTCCCGAAGCAAAGGCATCGGAAAACGCCCCTTCGAACAGACAGTTCGTATTCGAGGATATTGACGGAAGAAAGATCTGCGTCTCCCAGTCAACCGAGATTGTGTAATTCGCCATTCTGTGGTTTTTTCGTGAAATGACCATACTTTTAACCACTGAGTACCGCTCAGTGGTTTTTTCTGTGGCTTTTTTATGAAATAGCCATAGTTTTAACCACTAGGAAGGTCGCTTGACCTCGGCTGTCGACTTCTCCAGAGTCGGCCTGTCCATTACTGCCAGCCTGCCGCATTTGTTGCAGGTCATCTTGCACTCTGCGCCGACCCTGGTGAGCGTCCATTCGAAGCTTCCACAGGGGTGTTTCTTCTTCATTTTGACCACATCGCCGACCTCATATTTGTAGAGAAAAAACTTTCCGGGCATAATCTTCCCCCTTTATAGGATTCCGTACGTCACTCGGTCGTTGCCGCCGAAGTCTTTCAGCACTTTAACATTGTTAAACCCTTGATTTATAAGGGTTTGCGAGACCTGTTCTCCCTGATCGTAACCATGCTCGACGATCAAAGACCCGCCCTTTTTGAGACACTTTCGGGCAATATTACAGATGTGCGGATAGAATTTTAAGCCGTCATCTCCGCCTGCCAAAGCAAGGTGAGGTTCGAACTTTCCAACCTCAGGATCAAGCTCGTCCATATCCGTTTTATTGATGTACGGAGGGTTCGCCGTAATGACATCAAACTGACCCTCAGGAAGGTCCTCCGCGAGCACATCAAGTTTGATTGCCGATATCTTAGCGGGGTCGGAAGCAGCCTCCAGAATATTCTCTCTTGCAACAGCCAAAGCAGCATCGGATACGTCTGATATAACCGCCTGAGCATCCCCTTTACGTGCCAGAAGCGTGTTAAGGACAGAGATGCCTACACAGCCTGTTCCGGTGCAAAGATCGAGCACACGGGGGCATATGGAGGCTTCTGAGGCCACAGGAATGTTTGCTACGTCCCCTGCAGCGAGATCCAAAGCTCCCAAATGCTGTAAAGCCGCCTCTACGAGAAGCTCCGTGTCGGCTCTGGGGATCAAAACATCAGGAGTAACCTTGTACTCTTCCCTGTAGAAAGCCTGCCTTCCTATGATGTATGCGACGGGCATACCCTGGGCACGCTTCCTTATAGCCTCATCGAAAAGCTTCTCGTCATCGCCCAGATAAGAAAAAATCACGCCTATATCAAAACGGGCATCTTCTCTTTCGATGCCCGCTTCAGTAAGAATCTCTAAAGCTTTGTCCGTATTACCAGACATCTTCGTCCGCATTCTCAGGAATTACCGCCTGCATGGCAGCGATCGCTACCTCAATGATGGGAGCGTCAGGCTCGCCTGTGGTGATCTTCTGGAGCCACAGACCGGGCTTTGACAAACCTCTGCAGATAAAGTTCTCATCGTGACGTCCCACGAATCTTAAAATCTCGAATGAAATACCACAGATTACGGGAATGAGAAGAATTCTGATCAATGCATTAACAATGAATCTTCCGTCACCCACGAGGATACCTGCAACCGTGTAGATAAGGATTGAGATTGCAAGTACGAGGAACATGAAAGATGTTCCGCAGCGGGGATGGAATCTGCTGTGCTTCTTAATGTTCTCGACAGTCAAAGGCTCGCCTGCCTCATAGCATGCGATCGTCTTGTGTTCAGCGCCGTGATAGCGCCATACACGGTCGATACCTTCGATCTTGGATGCGAATGTAAGGTACAGGAAGAAGATGATCATTCTAAGAACACCCTCTGCAAGGTTAAGTACTACGGACATCCATGTTGTATCTGCAAGTTCACTGCCCATGATCTTAGTCGCAAGGAATACGATGAGCCAGGGCAAAAGGATAAACAAACCGACTGAAAGAAGGATTCCCAATATAGCGGAAAGAGTAACCATTACGTTGTAGTGGTTTGTAAGGTAGTTATCAAGAGCGGAAGGCTTCTTGCCGTCCTTCTCCTCTTCCTTGGGTGCGCCCTGCTCAGAGATGTCAGCAGACTTCATAAGAGCATCAGTACCCTTAACGAGCATTTTATAGAATCTGATACAGCCTCTGATGAAAGGAACCTTCTCATAGAAGGAAACTCGCTCACTTTGTGTGATCTCTTCAGCGTGGATGGTGCCATCACCCTTTCTGACAGCCATGCAGGTCCTCTTGGGACCTACCATCATGATACCCTCGATAAGAGCCTGACCGCCGATGGTGGTCTTCTTCAAAGCGGGTTTGATTTCCTGTGCATTATTATTCTCAGCCATAATCTATCAGTTATCCGTCTTCCTAATAATATATAAATTAGACTTTTCTATTGTAAAAAAGAACTGCCTTTGTTTCAAGGCAGTTCTCATTTGGCTTTTATTAAGCTCTTCCCATTCTCTTGTTGAACTTATCAATTCTTCCGCCTGTATCTACAAGCTTCTGCTTTCCTGTGTAGAACGGGTGGCAGTTAGAGCAGATATCGACGTTGATCTCAGGCTTTGTTGAGATAGCCTCGAATGTTGCTCCACATGCGCACTTTACAACAGCGTTGTAAGTCGTAGGATGGATGTCAGTCTTCATTTCTTTCACCTCGTAATCAAAGATACGGTGCGTACATACGCACGTATACCGTATCGGATCTCATGTAACCGCAAGATAATATCTTATTTATAAGCGGTTGTCAACAGTAATCAGAAGGCGTCGACAATATCCTCGAGAGAACTTATGGCACCTGTTGCAAGAGCAATCGCAACAAGAACTATCGTCAGAACAAGAGAGATAATGAACAGGCAGAAATAAGATCTAGCGAAGTTCTTAACGTTCTTGTTGCTAGGTGCAAATGACATGATGATCAGGCAAATAAAACCGATGACAGGAATAGAGAAAAGGATCTCATATCCAAAGTAGCCCCACATGCTAATCGGCTTGTACTCAGCAGGAATATTGTTCTCAGACATACTAAATAACCTCCCCAAATAGGTA
>CAMJGB010000182.1 GCA_946405115.1 uncultured Clostridia bacterium
ATTTTTCATAATAATTAAATTATAATGGTTCTAAATTAAAACACAATACAGAAAAAGAAATCTTTTACTCTCGCGAGCACTTCTCTTCCCGAATAATACGCCTGGAATATAAAGGTGTGGCCTGTCGCTATTACGCCCTCACACTCTATGCCATAGTTTCTTGCAAGGTACAAAGCGCGGTTAAGGTGGTACTTCTGCGTAACTACAATAGCTGAATGCACATCGAAAAGCTCAGCTGCCCTTTGCATGGTCTCACCTGTAGAAAGGCCGAGATCATCACAGATTATGTCCTCTTCGGGGATGCCGTAATCCAGCATGTAATTTCTCATTACGGCTACTTCGTTATAATCATCGACTCTGTGATCACCACTTAACAGAATCTTGGGAGCTGCATCGGACTCATAAAGACTAATTGCCGTATTAAGTCTGTCGACCATAAGATCAGTAGGTATGCTGTTATCAATGATTCCGCAGCCTAATACGATTATGTAATCGTAATGGCCGTCAAACTCCTCAAGCGATTTAACCTTATTGTTCGTAGTAAGTATTACTGCAGCATTAGTAATTACAGTTACCATTACCACAACGATAAAAGTAATTACAAACACCTTCAGCATCTTGCTTAGTTTCTCTTTAATTTGGCTCATTTCAATCTTTCAAATATGAGATTAATTTTGCATGTTCTTTACTGCTTTAGCGATCATGAAGAGCGTAAACAAAGTAAAGATGAATACAAGAAGGATCAATACCTCTGCTATAAGAGCGAATGACAGCGGTATGCCTTCAACAAACAGGAAAACGAAGAACAGAAGAACCGTTCCTGAAAGGTAGATTGCTTCCGTTGCAATGCAAAACTTCTTAATTTTGCCTAATCCTTCGACCTTAAGCGAGATCATAACAATAAGAAGAATGACGGCAAATATCATGAAACCGATACCTGTCAAAAGTGCGGAGTTCATACTCTGATACCTCTCTCGTTAAGCTCAGATTTAATAAGAGCCTCAATCTTCTCGTTAAGTTCATCCATAGTACCGGAATTATCGATTACATGATCTCCGATGGCAGCATATTCATCATTGCTCATCTGGACCATTATTCTTCTTAACGCATCTTCCTTGCTCATGCCTCTGTCCAACAATCTTGCAAGTCTTATATGATCCTCACAGATAACGGACCATATCTGATCGCAGTGATCAACAAACCCCTTGTTTACAGGGATCGGAACATCAAGAACAACAAGCTTGGTCTTAAGCTTAGTCTGCTCTTCCAAGGCCTTATTCATAACGATAAAAACGTGCTTATGAATGATTGAAGATAACTGATCGAGCTTCCTGTTATCCTTGAACACAACATCAGCCATATACTTTCTGTTAAGGCTTCTGTCAGCAAGGATCGCCTGTGAACCGAATGCTTCCTCAATCTCTTCAATGGCATCACCTTCAGATGCCGTTACGTCTCTTGATATCTGATCGGCATCAAGAACACAGATCTCACGATCCTTAAAGTACTTGCTTACTGTGCTCTTTCCGCTTCCGATAGGTCCTGTTATGCCTAATACAAACATTACTTTGCCTCCAGCCAGTCAGCTCCGGTTCCGACTTCCGCTACCAAAGGCACAGGAAGTGTTGCAGCTGACTCCATCTGCTCTTTAAGGATTGAAGATACAAGATCTTTATCCTTCACATCACATTCAACGATCAATTCATCGTGAACGGTCATTATTAACTTACTTTCAGGCACCTGCTCTCTTAAAGCGAGGTAAACCTTATTCATTGCAATCTTGATAATGTCCGCAGCCGTACCCTGCACAGGTGTATTCATCGCCGCACGAAGACCGAAATTTCTTAAATTCCTGTTGGGAGAACGAAGTTCAGAAAGGATTCTCTTTCTGCCGTACATGGTCGAAACAGAACCTTCTTCCTCACCCTTCTTCTTAAGTCCGTCAAGATACGAAGTAATCTTCGGGAACTGCTCCTCATAGGACTTGATCAAAGCGGATGCTTCTCTGAACGAGATTCCAAGATCCGTGGATAGACCAAAATCCGACACGCCGTAAACAATACTGAAGTTAACGGTCTTAGCGGCTGCTCTTTGCTCATGGGTAACTTCATCCTCAGGAACTCCGAACACCTTGGCAGCTGTTCTTCTGTGAATGTCCTCACCGTTTAAGAATGCCTCTGTCATTACTTCATCGCCGGACATTGCAGCAAGAAGCCTTAACTCGATCTGAGAGTAGTCTGCATCGATAAGAATCTTACCTTCAGATGCAGTAAAGCACTTTCTTATTCTTGCACCCTCTTCGGACCTTACGGGAATATTCTGAAGGTTAGGATCAACGGAAGACAGTCTTCCTGTGTTGGTCATAGCCTGCGTAAACGTTGTATGGATTCGTCCGTCATCGGAGATCTTCGGAATAAGTCCCGATGCATATGTTGAATCTAGCTTGGATATCGCTCTCCACTCAAGAATCTTGGGGATTGAAGGATGGAACTCTGCGATTCTGTTGAGCTCGTCGGCAGACGTGGAATACACTCCGGTCTTGCCCTTCTTGCCGTGAGGAAGGTTAAGCTTATCCGCATCGAAAAGCACTTCCGACAACTGCTTCGGGGAACCGATATTAAACTTCTGTTCCGTAAGCTCATATATCTCATTCTCAAGCACCGAAAGGCGCTTCGTAAACTCTTCATGAAGAGCATTTAAGCTTTCACGTGAAACGTTCATTCCGTTTCTTTCCATGGCATCGAGAGTAACAGTAAGCGGGAACTCGATATTCATGAGAAGATCAGTCTGATCCTCATCTTCCGCCTTCTTAAGAAGAGCATTGCATATGCATCTGTTAAGCAAGAGTTTCTGTGCCTTCTGCTTATATGTTGTCTCTTCATCTGCAATATCAAACAAAGACATCTGGCCACTTTGTTCCTCGATAGGATACGGCATTGCAAATGTGTTCTCGAACAGTCTTGAAAGATCAGGTGAACTTCCTGAGATAACGTTAAGAACATATCCCATAATCGAAGTATCGTAAACCTTCGTAAGCTTGGAAGGAATCCTGGGAAGGATCTTGGAATTAATCTTGTAGTCAAATGATCTTACAAAGTCACAACGGTCAAGTGCATTGAGAGCCTGTTCAGGATTAATTACAAAGAGCGTATTTCCTTCAAGGATAAGAACCTTGTCAGAAGTAAACGTAACATCAAAATCAGATCCTTCCGGAAGCGAATCGAAGACAATTTTAATGTTGTCCTTATTGCTGTTGAAATCATCAAGATATGAAGAATAGTCAGACTCCGGTGCATCGAACGTCTGCATCTTCATATCCTCAAGTCCAAGCTTCTTGATAAGGCTTCTAAGACCTAAAGTTGCAAGTCTGTCGTGAAGTCCCTGAGGATCCTTAAGCTCACCAAAGTCAGTCTCCTCGGGTCCGAACGGAACGGGTACATCGCGAAGGATGGTACAAAGCTTGATATTCATGTCTACAAGCTCGCGGGAGTCACCCATGTGAGCCTTAAGTGAAGGAGTCAGCTTTTCGAGGTTATCGTAGATACCGTCAATGGAGCCGTAGTCGGCAATAAGCTTAAATGCAGTCTTCTCTCCTACCTTCTCTACGCCCTTGATGTTATCGGAATTATCGCCCATAAGAGCCTTAACGTAGACGAATACTTCGGGCTTAACGCCGTATGTAGTCTCGAACAGTTCCCTGTTATAAAGAACTCTGGGAGGCTTGCCCTTGCCGCTTTGAGGAAGGATGACGCTTACCTGGTCGTCAATGAGCTGAAAGTCATCGTGATCACCGCTTAAGATGAACACCTGATCGCCCTGCTCCTTACTGAGCAAAGACAAAGTACCGATGAGGTCATCTGCCTCATAGCCTTCCATCTCCATGCGCTTGATTCCCATGAGATCCAGGATCTCTTTTGCTACAGGCATCTGAGCAGAAAGCTCCGGCATCATTCCCTTGCGCTGAGCTTTGTAATCGGGATACATCTTGTGACGGAATGTAGGTGCCTTAAGATCAAACAGTACACAGATCCTGTCAGGCTGATACTCATCTTTGACACTGAGCAAAGTGTTAAAGAAACCGTTAACGGCTCCCGTGGGAGTTCCGTCCGGTGCAGTCATGGGAGCTCGTCCGATTACTGCAAAGAAAGCACGGTTGATTATTGAGTTTCCGTCAACAAGAAGTAATTTACTCATTAGTCTTTCCTGCCGCCTTGTCTGCCATGATCTCAGCATTTCTTACAGCATGTGCCGTGGAGATCATAAGCTTGATTCTGTTGAGCTGGTTAGCTTCAGAAGCAC
>CAMJGB010000183.1 GCA_946405115.1 uncultured Clostridia bacterium
TTGTAAGCCCTTATCAGCAGCATGAAGTTATCGTTGAGACTGCGAAGCTTAAGGCGGAGCAGTACGGCGTTAAGTTCGAGTACATTGATTTCAGACCCGGATTCAGACAGGGCCAGAATATGGCGAGGGATATCGGCCTTTATAGACAGAAGTACTGCGGCTGCATTTTCTCGCTTGAGTCGTCAGAATTTAAGGAGAAGATACTTAAATCGTTTGAGATGCCTCTGTAACGCGTCAGATTGCGTTCTGAGAGGGTTCCTTCGCAGGGACAAGGACAGAATAGTAATTCTCGTAGATGACCATTCCCGGCTTAGCTCCGGGGATTTTCTTTACATGGGATACAGGGCAGTAGTCAACTTCAGCTTTAATCTCGCCTGCATGTGAGCCTGCACTCTCGGAATGCTCCTCAAGCATGATGCTTTTCGAAAAGAATACTGCAAGTGAAGCAGCTTCAAGCACGGCGTTGTCTGAGGGGAATTCTTCACCCTTGTGTGACCTTAGGATAACGTGTGTTCCGGGAAGTCCCTTTATGTGGAACCACCAGTCGTCCTTGGAAGCTACCTTGAAGGTAAGCTCATCGTTCTGGATGTTGTTTCTTCCCGAGAGTATCTCGTAGCCGTCGGATGTTGTGTATTTTCTGTAGGAGAGAGCGATCTCTAACTTGCGCTGTGAGATCTTGCGGTTTTTCTGCGCAGCTCTCTTAGCAGCTTCTCTCATGGCGCGTGAAGCGTGCTTGCCGGACTTGGCCATGCCTACCGTTCTGTTAGGGTTACCTACGCCTTCTTTAGCTTTAGCTTCGCGGTTTTGTGCAGACAATGTTCCTGCAAGAACCGCAATCTCAAGCTCAAGGGCTGTTATGTCATCCGCACATGAGGCGGAGGCGATAGCAGTCTTAAGAGACCTGAAGTAGGAGATGGCCTCGCGGTCTGACTTGATGTATTCGTCGGCTAATGAGAGCTTCCTTTTGGACTTGCGGAAACGCTTATAGTATTCCTGAGCATTAGAGGATGCATCGAGAATAGGATTAAGATTGATCGTAATCTCCTTCGGTGGATCCTCGTAGTAATCCTCACATGTAAAACTAATCGCATGCTCTTTGATGCGGTATGTGTTGGAGAGGATAAGATCGGCGCATTTCTTGTAGTACTCGGATTTTTGTCCGTCCTCGAGATCTTTCTCGTGTATCTCAAGCTTTCTTACGGCGTGCGATAAAGCTGCGTCTATGATTACTGTAAGACGGTGCTTCTTGCGGTCCAGATCTGCTGCGCGGTCCTTGGATTCGTAGAATCTGTCAATTGCCTCAGATATTGAGTCGAACTTCTTTATGTTCTTGCCTTCAAAGCAGTAAGGAAGATAGTCGAGAGGTTCGTTGTCTTCAGAGTAGTAAACAGAAGCGTGGGAAGTGCTGTTCGTAACCTCGCGGAAGAATTCTTCTGAAGTCTTGCGAAGGTTCTCTTTTACATCGTCAGTAAGCATCTTAACAGGCGTTCTGTCGTCGATGTCGCACTTGTTTACCATTCTTCTTGTAAGCGAAGGAGAGAGGCCTTTAATGGAGTTAAGAAGAGCCTTCTCTGCGGATCTTCCGGTCTCCGTATCCTTGATGGGAAGTTTGCCTTCAAGGCAGAGCTTTAACGCATCTTCCGGAAGCATCTTATCCTGCTCTGGAGGATACTCGTATATTCTTGCAGGCATGATCTCCCTGTAGCGGTTAACGGAGAGGTCTACGTGCACGAGACTGTCTATAATCTTGCCTGTCTGATTGACGAGGATAAGGTTGGAATATCTTCCCATAAGCTCGCAGATGAGCGTATAGGATTTCCTGTCGTGTAATTCATCCGTGTTGCTTGCCTTGATCTCGATGATTCTCTCGTAAGAGGGGCAGGAAATGGATTCGATCTTGGCTCCTGAAAGATACTTACGGAGGAGCATGCAAAATGACGGCGGCATCTTCGGATTCTCTCGGTCTGAAGATGTGAGGTTCATACGAACGCATGCCGGATTACAGGATATGAGAAGCTTCTCTATGCGCGCATTCGCACGGATGTGAACGATTACTGTCTGCTTATCAGGTTGGAATATCTTATCTATTCTTGTTCCTGCAAGAAGGGAGTTGAGCTCGTCAGCCAGAAGATGTGACGTGATTCCGTCAAAGGGCATGGGAACTGTTATTCTCCTTGGGCAGGTGTAGATTCACCAAAGCTTAATACAAGACCAATTACCCAGATGATTCCTGCAATGAGAAGTTCAAATCCCAGGATCTTGAAGAATCTGTCGTAATGGTTCCATGCAATAAGAAGATCCACGAGGACAAGTACTGTAAGTACTACGATACAAGCAACAGGCGCGAAGAATCTTGTCTTGCGGAATGCATGGAAATAATCTCCAAAGGTAGACTTGGGTGCGGGCTGCGGAGCCTTGGATCTGGCGCGTGAAGAAGATGAGGAAGAGGTCTTCCTGTTCGAAGATGTTGATCTTTTGCCTGAGGATGAACTTCTCTTACCTTGTGTACTTCTGCTTTGTGCCATGAATCAGGATCAGATGTTCTCGCCCTTCTCCTTGAGGAGCTTCTTGATCTTCTCTGTAGGATTGATGAGGTTGGAAAGTGATGCATCGTGGTTGATAGCGTCGATAAGCAAAGCGACGAACTTGCACATATTAACATCAGCAAACCAGGGAGCCTCGAGAAGCTCAGGTCTTCTGTAGATAAGGTTAGTAGCAAATACCTTGTCGAAGATGCCCTGCTCATAAGCCTTGTTGAAGTTGTCGATACCCTCTGTGAAGAGACCGAATGTAGCTGCGCAGAATACCTTTCTTGCGCCTCTTTCCTTCATTGCCTTAGCGATGTCGAGCATGGAATCACCGGAGGAGATCATGTCGTCTACGATGAGGATATCCATGCCTTCAACGGAGTCACCCAAGAACTCGTGTGCGATGATGGGGTTTCTTCCGTTAACAACAGTTGTGTAGTCTCTTCTCTTATAGAATGTTCCGAGAGGAACTCCGAGGATGGAAGCATAGTACATAGCTCTTCCGATACCGCCTTCATCAGGGGAAACTACCATGAACTTACCCTTTGTGAATGAGAGGTCAGGAATCTGTCTGTACATCTCCTTGATCATCTGGTAGTTGGAAGGGAGTGACTCGAAACCGGAGAGGGGAATAGCATTTGCTACTCTCTCGTCGTGTGCATCGAAAGTGATGATGTTGGAAACACCGAGGTTATAGAGCTCTTCGAGTGCGAAAGCGCAGTCCAAAGACTCTCTTGCATTTCTCTTGTGCTGACGGCTCTCATAGAGGAAAGGCATGATAACGTTGATTCTTCTTGCCTTACCGGAACAAGCGAGGATAACTCTCTTGAGATCCTGATAATGATCATCAGGGCTCATATGATTGAGCTGTCCGTACATCTTATATGTGATAGAGGGGTTCATTACATCGCTGATGATGTAAAGGTCATGGCCTCTTACAGTGTTCTTGATAACTGCCTTACCTTCACCGGATGAGAATCTTGCGTTCTCAACTTCGATTCTGTAATCCTGACGGTAGAAGCCGGGATACTTGGAAACAAAAGCTTCCCGCTGATACTCTGATCTTCTTGTTGTGAGATAGTAGTTAACCTTCTCGGTGAACTCCACGCTGCCCTTTAACTGGATAAGTCCGATAGGGGCTATAGGAGCCATCGGGTTCTCGCCGTACTGGTTATAACGGGAATAAGATTTCTCATCTGCAGGAACTGATGTCATAGTGCACCTCTCAAAAATGTTTCTTGATTATTCGTTATCTATGTCGTCGTCGAACAACTCGCCGATTCTCATCTGACCGATAAAGTCGGTGATTCTTGACGTTGAGTTAATAAGATCTGTTACGGACTCGTTGGCGTTGATAGCCTCGATGATTCTCGCAACATACGGGATCATATCAACATTTACATACCATTCGCGGGACAGAAGCTCGGCAGGATGGTAGATGAGGTTAGTACAGAGGACAGCCTTGATAGTGCCGTCTTCGTAAGCCTCGTCGAAAGTATCAAGACCGTCTGTGAACAATCCGAACGGAGCGCAGCAGTAGATGTCGCGTGCACCGTGAACCTTAAGGATCTTGGATGTACGAAGCATTGTGCTTCCGGAATTGATCATGTCGTCGATGATGAGTACGTCTCTGCCGGCAATGTCATCGCCCAAGTACTCATAAGCCTTAACGGGATGCTCTCCGTCAACCTTCTTCGTATAATCTCTGTCTCTGTAGAAGATGCCGAGAGGCAGGTT
>CAMJGB010000184.1 GCA_946405115.1 uncultured Clostridia bacterium
GTTCACAGATTTCTCGTCGTGCCCTCTCACAGCAGCAGCCCAACGTTCACAGCGTAAAGGTCGTTGTTGACGGCACCCCCAAGACAATGAAGGTCTGCACACGTTGCCTTCGTTCCGGTCTCGTAAAGAGAGCTTAATCGAAGATTTGAAATCGAATACCAATGGGCGGTTTAATAACCGCCCTTTTTGTTGTCTGAATTTTGTTTTAGTTAATTAATATACAGTGGTAATTGAGCTGTCGTTATCGTCGAACAGCACGTCATACGAGAGGTATGAATAGAGATTAAGCATGGGATTATCGCTGTCTTCTCTCGAGCGGAACTCGCTTTCGCCCTCTAATCTGTAGCCGACAGCGTTGATGCAGGGAATCGCTTCCCTGATTCTTCCAAGCAGCTCATAGTAAGGATTGGGCGTAATGCCTGCAACCTCCATAACATCCAGGGAAAGATAGTTGATGCTTGTATAGTCAGTTGTGTGGTCAAGTTCCTCAATCAAAGCGGGATCAAGGTCGTAGTTGGTCCAGATAAGATAGGGGATGACCCAGGATCTTCCGCCCGGCTCGAAGTCGGAGTTCATATCGGTAAATGTCAGACGGGGCTGGTGATCACCGAAAATGAGGACCACGTATCTTTCATCTCTCTGGCTCAATTCATTTATGAAATCCTCGAGAGCGATATCGCTCAGGTGAACAAGCGACAGATAATTGTTGATGTCGTTATCGACCGGATTCTCGATATAAACCGAGGGGCTGAACGAGCCTGTATTATACTCATCACCGAAGCTTCCGTGATTCTGCATTGTGATTACATAGTAGAAGCCGGGATGGTCTGTATTCTCATCGCATCTCATCAGGATGTTTCTGTAGCAGCACTCATCAGACATATATCCTCTGATCGCATCGTCATCCGTGTATGTAAAATCTTCAAGGAAGATCAGGTTGTTGAAATCCATGAGAGGGTAAACTCTTTCTCTGTCCCAGCTGTCCGCAAGGAAAGGATGCATGGCAGTGGAATCGTAGCCCAGACCGTTTAGGAATCTCGGGAGCGAGATGATGTCGTCCTTAAGAAACTGGTTATAGACGATGGAGCCCTCCGGCAGATCGTACATGGTAAGTCCGGTCAGAAATTCATACTCTGAGTTTGCCGTGTTGCCGCCGTATACAGAGGACAAAGCATAGCCGTGGATCGTGTTCTCCGTGAGGCTGTCCCAGTACGGATCAGGGTCGGTAATATCGCCTGTAACATTGTTATAAACCCCGATATCCATATAAGATTCGTTCATTATGACGATGATGTTAGGTGCATCCTCAGGGGCTTCACCCGTGATGCTCTCTGTCTGCGCATTGATGTTATCGATGCTGTAACCGTCAGGCTTAAGCACAATGGAATTCAGGATAGTGCCGTTGAAATTCATGTAGAAAGTGTTGAAGTAAGCTCCCGTGTAATCCCAGTACTCGACCTTGGTGTCCTTGAAGTAGTTCTTCGTAAGCATGACTGTACCGCACATCGAAAAGGCAGCGCACACAGCAAGCACGATTCTTAAGGGAATGCTTCTTTTTTCTTTTTTTACTTCAAGGCTGAACGCGCACTTTACTGTAAGCATGTAAGGTACGCCGATGAGTGCGATCGGGATAATGGGATTGAATGTGTAATTGTTCGCGACATTCATGGCGGTACCGAAGCTTGTAATGTCTGAGAAGATGATCTCATGACCTCTGAATCTCGTTACATAGAAATCGGTTATCGTAAGCAAAGCAAACGGAATAGGCGTGATGATCGCAGCTGCTCTGTGATTGCCGAAGGCTCTTACAAGAAGGTAAATGGCAAGAACCATGGGGATATGCTGGAACAAAAGGTTGTTGTGCATTAGTACTGCCAGATAGATGAGATTGAACTTCTCAACGGCATCTATGAGGGTAATAAGCTGAAAGAAATAGATTACTTCGATGTAGATCAGGGGGAACAGGTATATGTCCTTAAGGATCTCTTTCTTGTTCTTCAGATTAATGTCGAGCAAGGCAAGAACTGCGATGACAATAAGAGGAAGAATCGCGTATGTGTAATTGACCTTATATAAGGTGATTACGGTAAAAAGAGCAGACAGAATGAAGATAATCTTTGAAAGAAGCTGTGTACGGCTCATCTTGGAAAGGTTTTTAATATCTATCATGTGTCTAAACTCCAATCTACGGGATAGTTTACTACATTTATCCGGCAATACGAAGTAGAGCAGTAATCTGTTATAATAAAATAATATTTAGAAGTATTTAGAAGGTTCATTGGGGAATGGCGTCAGGGCGTTTATACAACAGAATAGAAAGCGATTACAGGAAAAGCCAGAGATTCTTCGATGTCCTTTACTTTATATGCGTTATCTCTTTTGCAGCCATATCCTTAATAAGAGACTGTGTAAGTGAACTTTGGGCGACCCTTATCATAAATCCCTATGGAACTACATTTGTGTTCTTTATAGATTGTGTGCTTTTGCCTATGCTGGCAATATTCTCTTTGGTATTTGACTTTAAGGGGCAAGGCAGACTTAGACTTTACACCATACTTGTTCTTGTGTTGCTGTTCTTCTTCCAGATCAACAGCGGACTTCAGTTCTTCCAGAGTGTATCCGCTTATGTGACGGCAATGGTCGATTCCACCTCACTTGAAAGGGGACTTTGGATCTATAACGTAGGCTGCATATACCGTCTGGGTCTTGGATATCTTGTTGTAGCAACAAAGGGAAGAGACTTCAGGAAAGCTGCGTGGGCATTCGTAATCTCCCAGGCAATCCTGATGGTTATAATTACCGCTCTTGCATTAACGGGCGTTATCCCTGATCTGGTGTACGAGGAAGCAGGTCGAGCTAACAGACATTCATTGGGATTACATTATCCTCTTAATTATGTATCTCATTGGTTCTCCATAGCTCTTATATATTGCTATCTTAAGAACGGTTTGTTGAAAGTCTGGGATTATGCAGGACTGCTGGTTCTTTGGGGTGTAAGCATATTCGTATGTAAGTCACAGACTTGCATGATAATGTTCGCTTTGTTGATATTCGGAACTTTGATAAGACAGATTGCCATTAAGTATCCTGATGCGAAGTTTCTGCCAGTTAAAGAAAAGCGTGAGAAGATTAGCTCCTTAATGAAGAAATCCCTGCAATTTTCCTATCCCGCTCTGGCTGTGTTTATGATTGCAGGTTCATTGTTGTTTACTCCTTCGATAAGAGGCTTTTTTGGAAAGATTCCCGGATTGGGAACTTTTTACTCAAGATTCTCGTTTGCAAGGACGGGTTTGATTAAGTATTTCCCTACCGTATTCGGAGTCGATTATCCGATCAGCACATGGGCAAATACGGTAAAGTCCCAGAATTACTTCTTTATCGATTGTTCTTATGTAAGTGAACTCCTGCATTGCGGGGTTATTGTGTATCCGATAATAATATTGGCATTATTTTATATTTGCCGTAGACTATACAAGGAGAATCAAGGATATTTGTTGGGATTAGCGGCATTGTTTGCCATTATCTGCACTATGGAATACCACCTTGCAGACTTTTCCTTCAATATATTTTGGTTATTGATATTTGCCAATATTACCGCAGTTTCAAAGAAAGGTAATCTCAATAAGGAAAATGGATAACAGTACATACACAAGAACAGTTGAAAGAAAGCATGTCGGCCAGGACATGAAAGCTGTTTATAAGAAGAAGTCACTCGCTTACAAATTCATTAAGCGCGCATTTGATATTGTTGCCTCAGGCCTCGCATTGATCCTGTGCCTTCCTCTTTTCGCTGTGGTAGCAATCCTCATAAAGAAAGAGGACAAGGGTCCCGTGTTCTTCACGGCAAACCGTTATGGCAAGGATATGAAGCGCTTCCCGATGCACAAGTTCAGAAGCATGTGCGTTGATGCTGAGGCGAAGCTTAAGGAAGTTCTTAAGGAAGAAGATAAGAACGGACTTGCTTATAAGATCGATAATGACCCGAGAATTACGAAGATCGGTAACTTCCTTAGAAGAACATCCATCGATGAGTTGCCGCAGCTTTGGAATGTGTTTAAGGGCGAGATGAGTATCGTCGGCCCGAGACCTATCGGCACTACTGATATGGAAGAGGATCCGTATGATATGCAAAGATACACGGTCCGTCCCGGACTTACATGCATTTGGCAGGTAAGCGGAAGAGTTGATGTACCGTGGGATGAGTGGGTCGAGATGGATCTCGATTACATTGAGAATATGAGCAT
>CAMJGB010000185.1 GCA_946405115.1 uncultured Clostridia bacterium
TAATTAACTACGATGATTATAAGTCATGGGAATTTTATTTTCAATATAAAATATCACGAAATTGACACTTTTTATTCACAAAATCTTCAAGTTTCGTCAAACTGAGTTGACTTTGTCGCCACATCTTCGCCATCTTCTGCCGGCTCTTCCTTCTTGACGGGCTCTCCCTCGCTTCCGAACTTCTCGAATTCTTCCTTCTTGGAAGCTACGAGGAAATAATCAGGCTGAGTAGCAAACCTCAATACAGCGGCCGCATAATACTTGCCGTCCTTATTCTTTTTGATCCTTGTTCTGCCGAAGAATTCGCCGTCTGTCTTGCAGTTATAAAGAGCGTACAATGACTTACGGATCCTGAAAGGCTCGATCTTGATCTCGAAGGGCAATCCGCACACGGGACACTTGCAGTTAAAGCCGGATACCATGGACAAAGCCTGTGGTGCGCGCTCGCAGGCGGAGCCTACAGTTGTGTACTCCCTCTTGATATCGCAATTAACCGAAGAACTTGATATGACACTTAAGACCTCAGAGGTCTGGTTACGGTCAAAGATGTTACGCAGAATCTGCGCTGTGTATTTCGCATCGGAAGTAGCGCTGTGAAATGACTCTTCCTTGGGAACGTTATAGTAATCTACTGCGAACTCCACGCTTCTTTGTCTTCCCTTCTCCGTGGAGAATACGGAAAACAGAGGCTGAACGTCCAGGAAGAACATGCCGAGCTTATCGTCGAGCCCGAAGAACTTAAGGTTCATCTTGAGCATGTCGGGATCGGAGTTACCCCAGCCTGCAAGGATTGCATCGTCGCCCATGAACTCGCGGAACTTCTTGTAAGCCACAGGGAAAGGAATTCCTTTCGCAAGGTCAGCGTTAGTCTTATGGGTAACTTTCTTAACGTGGTAGTGAATCGATCTGTAGCAGGCAGGCTTAATATCACATGAGAATATGCCTTTGGATATAAGAGTGCCGCCCGAGTAAACGAGCTTTTCCGCTCCAATCTCAATTATCTCTCCCGTAAGAGCAGATACGTCGAATCCGTATTCCTTGCCCGGGATCGGCTGATTCCACTCGAGATCAAAAACGATAAAAGTATCGCCGTCTTTAACCATCCTGCTCAGCATTGAGATCCACCTTGAAGTCCTTTTTATTTCTTACGATATTATATATTACACCAATTGAAGACAAACACCATATACCGGCTGATATCAAAGGTAAAGTAAACGGTGCTGATATCTTAAAGCTTACATCTGATGTACTCTGATTGTTGAAGGCGACTGCAAGCTTACCCGCATAATTAAAGGTCTCACTCGACATGGTACCGTTGACATTGGCAACTCTAATATCGTAGTTGCTGCTGTACGGAACCGAAGTAATGATCGTCATGTACCCGGAAGAAGTCAATGTATCCGAACCCGACACGATTCCTGAGAAACCGTTCATCTGCCCCATCATGCCCTCGAGTCTGCCCATTACTTCAGAATTCGCTCTCCACAGTGTTAACTCGGATGTCTCGGAAGGTGCGAGACCCGTCTGCCTCAATGTTACGGCATCAGCAGGAAGAGTTAATTCCTTAACATAAGCGTCTTCATACACATTAGAATAATCAGAGCCCATGTAGGACTCGGTAAGACTGTTGCTGCCGGGGAACGAAGAGAACACGATATAGTTAGAAGACATATCCAGGTTCTCACATCTAATAAGCACCTCGTAAGGAGCACCTACAGAAGAAGCATAGAACTTTCCCTCACCCTCATCAACAACACCTTCGTTAAACACAGCGAATGCATCCGCCTTCTCGAATATGTCTTCGAGGCAGGAAGCGTTTGCCATGAGGTTCATGAGTTCAGGATAAACACTCTCTGATGCGATCTGCCTTAGGTCGGAACGGACCCCGATGAATTCGTTCTGTCCGCGGTAAAGCGGAAATCCGCCTCTTATTTCCACGGTAAGTTCTGCGCGGTCATCGCTCTCATACGGTCTTAAGGATGAGATCTCGCCTCCGAATGAGGATACGGAGAATGTATACCAGACATTGAGGCTAATTCCGACGACTGCGATCAATGCGAATATCTTGGAAAGCTTCTCCTCCCCGCCGTTAAGCACAAGAAGAATGACACACCAGAGCACTGCAACACCTGCGCTGTACCAGAGATTAAACACGCTTCTTGACACTTCACTTGCTGACGAAGAATTGGAGATAACAAGGACTGCAGCAACAAAAGCAAAAGCACCGAAGATCCCGTTTCTGCTGCAGTTGGTGATATTCCTTAAGGAAACTGCTGCCATAACGAAAAGCAACACACACAACATCCCAAGTCTTGCGGCAGCGCCTGAGCCCGCATCTCCGTAAACCGAGAGCACTGAACTTAGAAGCGACCATGAAGAGGATGCTGGAATAAGCACTATAAGGACTATTCCCGCAAGCTTTGCCTTGAATGGGATGGTGCCGTTAAGGAAGAACAATACGACGAGCATAATAACAAATACCGACATGCTCATCGCAAGGTAAGATCCCTCAACCGGAACAGACATCGGAGTGCCGTCAAGAACCGTCATGAGAAGGTCAAAGAACTTAAAAGTCACGGTACTTCCAAAGAATTCCTCTTTGATATCTATGAAATTCATCCCTGCCGTAAGTACGGGAATGATAACGGGAAGCTCGGCTATAACACTTAAGAACATCGCCTTGATCAAAGGGAAAACCTTCTTATCCTGTGAAAGACCTTTAAGAAGCCATGTGGTTGAAAGAACAAACAGGATCCCCGTAATGATGCCGGCAAAGCCTCCCGTCATGAACGCCGAGAAGGCAGCAACTGCTATCCAGAAATCAACACGGCGTGCTTTACGAACCAGGTTATCGGAAGCACATAAAGCAAACGGCATTACGATCATTACGTTAAGGATCTGCGGGTTAACGGATGTAATGAGACACACGGAAGATAAAGAGTACGCAAGTCCCAGTACCAGTCCCCAGCAGGTCTCAGTCTTAACGTGTCTTGTTACGAACAGATGCATTCCAAGGGAAAGTAATCCGAATCTTGCGTAGAAAAAGATATGAAGCAAAAACTTTCCGAAGCTCCCCCCGATCAGAAGGCAGATAAGAAACGACGGATAGAATCTTCTTGTAAGAATATCGAGGATAGCCTCGGGGACGAAGATGCTTCCCGCATTAAATGTAGCCCTTATGTAATCGATGTCAGCATACTGCGTTAATATCGAAGACAGGAAGTCATCAGACGCTCTCGAGATGATGATAAGAAGAACAAGTACAGGCAGGAAAAATGCTACCGCACATGTAAAGAGAAGGTCTTCGTTAATCCTCTGTCTCATCGCCTGAAGTCTCTTCTTCGTTAATCTCTACGGGAATCTCAGCGGGTATTTCTTCCACTACTGCAGGAACCTTGGAAGTGATTTTTCTTACGAAAAGCACTGTTGCAAAAGCGATTATGCCCGCAAGCGAGATGAAAGCTGACTGAACAAAACCTGCAGGAACATACTTGAGGCTGATCTCGTGAACACCGGCACTTAAGGTCACGCCGCAGAGTGCGTCGCCTACGGATTCAAGGTCAGTCTTAACACCGTCAACCGTAAGCTCGAAGCCTTCGGTATATGGGATCGTAAGAAGAAGGAATCCTCCCTCCCCTGCATCAACCGTTCCGCTTAAGGAGGTGTCATCGTAATAAGTAACTTCCAACTCATGCTCGCTTAACTCGGATACCATCTGCTCGTAGCCCGGTACATTAAGCTCATAAGCATAAACTCTCAAGGATCCGGAAGGAGTCTCGGAATAAGAAACTGTAGCAGACAAAGGCTCACCTTCGAATCTTCCAAGATAGATAGTCTGATAACTTCTTATCTCAAACTCTGCGGTCTCTACTCCGTTACGTCTGATAGTTACTCGGCCGGCCTTTGAACTGTCGGCATAGATGTAGACATCGGAACCCATGTCAGCGTTATTTACAGTGATCGTGTATGAACTGGCTGAACCTGCAGCTGTTACCTGAAGGCTCTGTGAATTTGCTGAATATCCTATGGGCGTAAGACCGGAAGTCTCGGAGATTGTTGAGTACAAAGGAAGATAAACATCTGCCTCAACTCCCATCGCTCTTACCCAGTCGTTGGTCTTGACGAATATGTCTGTGATATTGGTATTCGGAACATAATCAATGATGTCATCATCGACCATGAACCCTACGGAAAGCGCATCCGGATTATCGTAGAAGATAA
>CAMJGB010000186.1 GCA_946405115.1 uncultured Clostridia bacterium
TCCGTAGAAAAAGAACGTGCACATCATCAAGATGGCATAGATCCATATGCGGACATCCGCAGGTACATCGTGTCGTAAGTGAAGGATCCAGCTTACGATAACGCTACCGAAGATCATGAACAGAACCCATGTCTCCCATCCCATGGCGAGCGACTCGCCGATCAGGATAAAAGCAAATATCGTATAGCAGATAAGAAGTGTCAGATGCGACGATTGAAACAGTTCGCTGCTGTCTTTAACTCTGGTCATACAATCAATCCCTCAACTTATAGTCTTTGTCTTCTTCGATCATATCGAGCATTACATCAGCGAATCTGGGATCGAACTGCGTTCCTCTACCCTCGATGAGCTCATTCTTGATCTGTTCCTGTGTAAGACGGGAACGGTAACTTCTGTCACTGCTCATGGCATCATAAGCATCGGCGACTGCAATGATCCTTGCTTCCTCAGGGATCTCCTCTTCCTTAAGTCCGGAAGGATAACCTGAGCCGTCGTATCTTTCGTGATGGTACTTGGCACCGAGTGCGATCTTGGGATTCTCCTCGATGCTTTCAAGGATAGCTGCTCCCATAGTGGTGTGCTTCTTGATCTCCTCGAACTCGTCAGGATCAAGCTCGCCCTTCTTGTTAAGAACGTCGTCTCTTACACCAATCTTACCGACATCGTGCAGGAGTCCTATCATGTAGATCTCGTCCTGCCTTGCCTCGGTGTAGCCGACTCTTTTCGCGATCTTCTTCGCATAGCGTGCAACTCTGTTGGAGTGACCGTTGGTGTAAACGTCCTTCTTATCGATGGCAATTGCAAGTGCGCTTATTACCTGCAGGAACAAAAGCTTCTTCTCTCTCGTCTTCTGCTCTACCTCGAAGTAAAGCTGCTTTTGCAAGGTAATGAGCTCGATTATGTTGTTGACACGTAGCACGAGGACTTCCGGCACGAAAGGCTTTCTTATGAAGTCCATGGCGCCCAACGAAAGTCCTTCCTTCTCAGCGCCTTCACTCTCATCTGCTGTAAGGAAGATTACGGGCAAACGTGAAGCCGGTGTCTCAAGGCAGCGCAGCCTCTTGATCGTCTCGTAGCCGTCCATACCCGGCATCTTGATATCAAGAAGGATAAGATCCGGGAGTGTCTCCGCTTTATCAAGGAACTCGAACAGCGCGATTCCCGACTTAACAGCCGAGACTCTGATTCCTGCTGAGCTTAATATCTTTCCTGCAACCTGGAGATTAATGACGTCATCGTCAACGATAACGACATGCTTCTCCTTGTCAGTCTTTACGGGCTCGGCATTATTGCCTACAAAGTCAGTCTCATAAGTGATAAGAAGCTCGCCCTCAGTCTTGTTCTTTCTCTTCTTCTCCCAACCGGAGATGACGTGGTTGATTACCTTATCGATTGAATCTTCCCTGATATCCGTAAGGAATACGAAGTACTGATTCTTACGGTTTCTCATAAGGATGTCGGACTTACGAAGTGACTCTCTTATGTGGTTGCCGAATTCATCCAAACTCTCTGCATAATCGGGACCTGTCTCTCCGTCTGCAGGCATCAATGTGAAGAGCACCTTACATGCATTGATGTGGTGTCTGATGATGTATCTGATTACATAGCGGTAAACGTGTGCGAATGCTTCCTTATCAAGCTGGAGTGCAACGTTCTGAATCGAACGCTCGCCCAAGATCTCGGAGAGGGCCTTAATGTCGATATCCTTGCTGTCTTGAATGTCGTCATTAAGATCATCGTCGTAGATCTCGTATCCGTGCTTGCCGTTCTTCTTAACGATGTAAAGGGACTTATCAGCAAGCTTAAGAAGCGAATTGTAATCGTTGCCGTGTCTCGGTACGAATATCGCACCTACAGAAGCTCCGAGAGGGATGTTCATGTCGTCGCCCATCAGCTCCTTGGCCTTAGCAAGGAAATCCTTGTTAAGCTGAACGGTAAAGTCGGCAACCTTCTGTTCTGTATTGATTCCGGCGGCAAAAGCAACGAACTCGTCGCCTCCGATTCTTCCGCACTTACTTCCCGAAGGAACGAGGTTCCTTATGCAGTCGGAGAAAGCGATAAGAACCTTATCACCCATCTCGTGTCCGTATATATCGTTAACGAGCTTGAATGAATCGAGGTCGATAATCATGAGGCAGCCGTGTGAATCGGCACAAAGCTTGGAAAGTTCAACTCCCGTGGCACCTTTATTAAAGAAGCCCGTGAGCTTATCGATGGTAGCCTCATTGATAAGGCTGTGCATCTCCTGACTGTTCGACATGATGTTGTCGATTCTTCTCATGAGTACGTCGGGGTTAAAGGGCTTTCTAATAAAGTCTGATACGCCGACCTCGAATCCCCTTGTCTCTGTATCAACATCTTCGTCAGCCGTAAGGAAGATTACAGGTGTCTTCATAAGACCTTTCTTCTCTTCAAGTTCACGAAGCTTGCCCAAAGTCTCGAAGCCATCCATCTCAGGCATCTTGATATCAAGAAGTACAAGATCAGGGGTACCCTTCTCATCTATGTAATCAAGGAAAGCTTTGCCCGACTTAAGGGCGGTAACGCGCATATTGTTCTTACTTAGAATGTGACCCGCAATCTTCAGATTCGCTGTGTCATCATCAACGACTATTATCCACTTTGCCATATACGCTCTCCCCACGTTTTAATAATAAAACTATAAAATTATAACATCTAAGGACACCAATATCTTTACTTGAGTTCTGCTAATGTAATATTAGTTTTTAAAATTCCTCATAGAATTTACATTATTCTTTGATTTATTGTATAATCACACTAATACTTACCTTCTGGAGGTTATTGTTATGACTCTACACGAACTAATGGATTATGCGATTAAGGAAGAGTGCTCTGACGTTCATATTACCGTTGGAACCAACCTCGCCGTAAGAAGATATGGCACACTGCATATCCTCGAGGATAAGCCCACAGCAGAAGAATCTCTCAAGATGATCTATGAGATTCTTTCTGAAGAGAACGTTAAGCGTATCGAGAAGGGCCAGGATGTTGACTTCGGTCTTACATACAACGATGACATCCGTCTCAGAGTCAATGTTTATCATCAGCGTAATAACCTCGCAGCAAGTATCCGTATCCTCATGAAGAAGATCCCGGATATCGAAGATTTGGGTCTCCCCCCTGTTATCAAGACCCTCGCTGAGGCTCCTAACGGTATCATCATCGTTACAGGTCCTACAGGTTCAGGTAAGACAACTACTCTTGCTGCTGTTGTTGACTACATCAACAAGACACAGGCTAAGCACGTTATCACAGTCGAGGATCCTATCGAGTATATCTATCCTCATAACATGGCTATGATCCACCAGAGAGAGCTTGGTAAGGATACTCCTTCTTATGCACACGCTCTGCACTCTGCTCTCCGTGAAGACCCGGATATCATCCTCGTTGGTGAGATGAGAGACTTCGCTACGATCTCCGCTGCTATCACAGCTGCTGAGACAGGTCACTTGGTTCTTTCAACACTCCACACAACAAGTGCTGCTCAGACAATCGACCGTATCATCGACGGTTCACCTATCGACCAGCAGGAGACAATCCGTCAGCAGTTCGCTATGAGCGTTCGCGGTGTTATCTCACAGCAGCTCCTTCCTACTATCGACGGTAATGCACGTGTTCTCGCTACAGAGATCATGGTAGGCAACATGGCTATCGCTAACCTCATCCGTGAGAACAAGACAGTAATGATCAACGGTGCTATCCAGTCCGGACACAAGGAAGGCATGCACACATTGAACGAGAGCCTCCTCGACCTCTATCGTCAGGGACTCATCAGCAGAAAGCAGGCTCTCAACGCTTCCAACGATCCTGTCGACTTCGACAAGGCTTTGGGCGGCGGCTCACAGATCAGCAGCTCCGACGTAAACTTCATCGGATTGGGATTCTGATATCAAGCGGGAAACGCTTAATCCATAAGACTTTTTGGAACGAAGCGGAAGCAAGAAATTGCTTCCGCTTTTGTTTATGCGATTTAATAGTACAATAGATGTTATGACTAAGTTACTATACGCATTGATTGAGATTATCACCATCATTCACGAGAAGATACTCTCATGGAACGATAACTACGAATATAACCTTACAGACAAGCAGCTTCACTTCATCGTGGTAGGAGTCCTCGGTATGGGGCTCATATTTGTCATCCACCCCATTTTCAAATATCTGGCATCAAAGAAGATGGTAATGGCCATCACAT
>CAMJGB010000187.1 GCA_946405115.1 uncultured Clostridia bacterium
TTGAATAGGGGGGAATATTATGAAGAAAAAAGCAGTTGTAGCAGGAATCCTTGCGGCTTCAATGCTCTTTACCGCATGCAGCATTTTCGATACGGGCTCAAGGTCGAGATCAAGAAGAGACCGTGACCGCGATGATGACGACGATGGCAATGGCTTTACTCGTCCTGCTGTGGAGACAACGGAAGAGCCGACGGCAGCAACCACCACTTCAGCTGCTCCCACGGCTGCACCCACGGAAGTGACAACACCTGCTTCAGGATATTCTGATGATGTGTTTGTTGATGCATACTTTAGCTATCGCGAGATCCTCGAGGCAAATGAGGAGGAGATCAGAGCTTACGACTGGATGGTCTTCGAGGGCGGCACAGCGTCAGACGGCGTAATGGAACCCACAGAAGATTGTCCTTGTGCGCTTGCTGATGTGACAGGTGACACGATCCCCGATCTTCTTATCATGAAGGCGGAGACAGATTATATGGCGACGCTTGAGATATATTCTTATGATCCTGAAAGCGGTGAGTCGATCCTTATCTATACCGAGGACGGATTTGATGTATTGGCAGGTGGCGGTGGAAGATATCTGATCGCTTCCATGGACGATAATTGCCTCTTTATCTATAAGGGATCCGGTGACGAGGAGTGGACTGATATCTATAGTATTTATGCCTATAACCACACGATTCAGAGCATGGAGATTGCAGGAGAGCTCACATGTTATGAATATCTTAATGATGGTTATGATGAGTATCTCCAGGAGTATTACATCGGTGATGAGCCTATCTCAGAAGAGGATTTCTTATGGTATAGGCAGGAAGCATTGGAATACTTCGAGTATGTCCTTCAGTTCAATTATATAAGCGATGAGGATATGATCGAGTATAGCCAGGACGTGTCCCATGTCGCATTCTCTTATGATGAGATGCACGACTTGTTGGCAGATCTTGTTGTTAGTTTGTCTGTATAAGGTGGATAGGGGTATGAAGAAGAGAGCAGTTGTAGCAGGAATCCTTGCAGCATCGATGCTACTTACCGCATGTAGTTTTCTTGATTCGGGTTCAAGTTCGAGATCTAGAAGAAACCGTGACCGCGATGATGACGACGGCGGAAGCGGATTTACACGTCAGACAAGTGAGCCTACCGAGACTGAGGCTCCTACACCAACTCCCGAAGAGACGAGACCTTCACAGACGACAGAGACATCTGCTACTGCTCCGGTTGATGAGAATGCGGCTACAGCTGCAGCCTATCTTGAGGTCCTCGCAGAACGTGAGGATGATATCCGTGCTTACGACTGGATAAGAAGTTTTGATGGACCTGCTATCGCAGAAGAAGGATGGGCAGTTCCTGATGATGATTACACATGCGGTCTTGCTGATATTACGGGAGACAATATGTCTGAGCTGTTTATCATGACATGTACTGAGCCTTATCAGGCAAACCTTGAGATCTATACTTACGATTCAGCTTCTGATTCTGCTGTCTGTCTCGGAACAATCGATGGCTTTGATGTTCAGGCAGGTGGCGGCGGCAGGTACATGATCGCTGCAATGGATGAAGGGTTCTTGCTTGTTTACAGAGGTATCGGTGATATGAACTGGCAGGATACTTACGAGGTGTATGGTGTTAATCAAGGCCAGTTTATGAGGTCTGCTTTCATCGAGATGATTATGACCGTGGATGATGAATACCAGGAAAATTACGAGTACTTCATGAATAGCAATGAATTAACGGAAGAGCAGTTTGCTGATGCAAAGACTGACGTTCTTGCATATACAGAAGTGCTTTTGCAGTTTAACTTCCTTACTGACGGAGAGATGATCGAGGCTTATAACAGACTGCCTCGTGGTACTGCTACCTACGATGGTATGGTAGAGTATCTTAATGAGTTCCTTTGATGAAAGGTTTTGATTGATCATGAAAAGAAGAATAGTAGTAGCTTATATCCTTGCGGCTGCAATGCTCGCGACATCATGCGAGATGCTTACCAAGGTAAGAGATAACGGTGATGAGACAGGTTCTACAGTCGAGACGGTTGAGGTTACGGGTACGTCAATTACCGCGGCAACCACTGTGGCTCCTGAGCCCGCTGAAACAATATCTGAGACGACTGCCGCTACAACAGTGGCTGAGACTACATCCGAGTCCTCTGTCGATGCAGATGAGACTTCTGAGAGCGTTCAGGGCGATCCTCTTGATGCGGCAGCAAGAACTACTTTCTTCCATACATATGCTGATACTTATCTTATGAGCAGCGGTGCCGGCGGATGGGCAGCTTATGTAGTCGTTAATCCGAACGGAACATTCGATTATAACTATCACGATTTTGATGCAGGCGCTTACTATATCTGCCACGCTTCCGGTGAGCTCGGCAATGTAGCCATGATCGATGAGAATACATATACCATGAGAGTCATCAGCATGACTTACGAGTACGATGTCGACAGCGAGTGGACAGAGACAGATACCGACGGAATTGAGATCAATTATATCGGTGCTGATTCTTACGGTTTCCATGAGGGAGACCTGCTCTATTTCTATGTTGCAGGAGCTGAAGCTTCAACGCTTCCTGAAGGATATCTTACATGGTATGCGATGCCCCGTGCACTGCCTCTTGAGAATGTGCCCGATCCGTTCCCGCTTAACGGTATTTATAATGCCGTAGATGATTCGGCTTATATCGAAGACGATTACGAGTAATTGACAACTTACGTTTATTTATGCAAACAAAAAACACCCTGCAGAATATGCAGGGTGTTTGCATGAGTTTAGTTAGTGATTACTTAACTACGATGTTAGCTATTCTGCCCTTAACGTAGATGAACTTAACGATTGATCTTCCTGCGAGAGCAGTGATGAATCTCTCGTCAGCCTTAACGAGCTCTTCTACCTTTGCCTGGTCAGCATCGGAAGGAATCTCTTCTCTGAAGATGATCTTACCGTTAAGCTGAACGGCAATCTCAACTGAATCCTTAACGAGAGCGGACTCATCAAATGAAGGCCACTCCTGATTGAAGATGGAGTACTCATTGCCGAATGTCTCACACCATGTCTCTTCGCAGAAGTGAGGAGCAAAAGGCGAGAGGATGAGGATCAACTTCTCAACAGCATAGCGGAAGAAATTATCATTCTTGTTCTCGAGCTGACTGTACTTTGTGATGGCGTTAAGAAGCTCCATCATACGAGCGATAGAAGTGTTGAACTGGAATCTGTCGATGTCAGCAGTAGCACTCTTAATTGTGTAGTTCAAAGCGTAGTTTAATTCCTTCTCAGAAGCGCCCATTGTAACGCCGGAGATATCGGAAGAAGCGATGGAAGAAGCCTGCTCAGCGAGGTTCTCGATTCTTCTTATGAACTTAACGATAGCCTGGAGTCCCTTGTCGGACCAAGGGCCGCCTTCTACATAAGCGAAGCCGAATCCCAAGTATGTTCTGAATACATCGGAACCGTACTTGTTGATGAAGTCGTCAGGAGCAACAGTATTGCCCTTGCTCTTACTCATCTTCTGTCCGTCTGAACCGAGGATAGTACCCTGGTGAACGAGGCTCTTGAAAGGCTCGTCGAAGTTGAGCATGCCCATATCGCGCATTGCCTTTGTGAAGAATCTTGCATAGAGTAAGTGCATGCATGCGTGCTCAGCGCCGCCTACATACTTATCAACAGGGCAGATCTTGTTGATGATGTCCTTGTTGAACATCTCGTCTGCATTGTTGTTATCGGGATATCTGAACTGATACCAGGAAGAGTCAACGAATGTATCCATTGTGTCAGGATCTCTTCTTGCATCGCCGCCGCACTTAGGGCACTTGCAGTTCATGAAAGCGTCGCACTTTGCAAGCGGGCTCTCACCGTCAGGTGTGAACTCAACCTCGTAGGGGAGAAGTACAGGAAGTTCCTTCTCAGGAACGGGTACAACACCGCATGAAGGACAGTGGATCATAGGGATAGGTGTACCCCAGTAACGCTGTCTTGAGATGAGCCAGTCACGAAGTCTGAAGTTAACCTTCCATTCGCCCATACCGATCTTTCCGAGTTCTTCTACGATAGCCTTCTGAGCTTCGTGCATTTCCATGCCGTCGAACTGATCGGAGTTAACGAGGTAACCCTTCTTCTCGCAGTA
>CAMJGB010000188.1 GCA_946405115.1 uncultured Clostridia bacterium
CAAATAAGGTGTATACGATATTTTGTCCCGTGTCTACTTTTACGTTACCACTTCATGATGAAGCTTTTTTACGTACTAATTCTCGAAAATCCATTTTTAGTCCGTTTATTTTGAGGTTCAGACCGGTCTGATACAGCTTTTTTACGTACTAATTCTCGAAAACAAAAAATAAGTCCGGAAAATCATTGTCAAAATGTTGATTATATTTTTCATGTTCGATCTTGATTATTCGAAGTGTTGAATTAAGATTCAGGCGCCGCCCGGAACTCCGCATAACAATGAAAAAGGCAGCCGTTCATTTAAGAAGGCTGCCTGAATATTACTCTGAAAATACTATAGCTTATGTTCTGTAGCTTCCGTTGATCTTTACGTAGTCGTAGGAGAAGTCGCAGGTGAACATTCTGTCGTAAGCATCGCCTTCGTAGAGTGTGATGTCTACCTTGAGGTCGTGCTCGGAGAGCAGCTTGGCGGCTTCGTCCTCATCGAAAGCAACGGCTGCGCCGTCCTTGTACATGAGCATTCCGTTTAAATGAATGTCGACCTTCTCGGGATCGAACATAGCACCGGAGTAGCCGACTGCCGTGAGGATACGGCCGATGTTTGCGTCTTCGCCGAAGAAAGCGGTCTTGCAGAGAGGTGATCTTGCGACTGATGTGACGATGAGCTTTGCGTCTTTCTCGTCCTTAGCGCCGTGAACTTCGATCTCAACAAACTTTGTAGCTCCTTCGCCGTCTGCAGCGATCATCCTTGCAATGTCCTCAGCGAGCCCGCAGAACGCATTCTCAACGAGCTGATAATCTTCACTTCCTTCCTCTACGGAAACGCCTGAGGCGCCGTTAGCGAAGATTACGACCATATCGCAGACGGATGTGTCTCCGTCGACTGAGACGCGGTTAAAAGTGTATTTAACGGCCTTCTGGAGCATCTTCTTCAGGGAAGCTGAATCGATGCCGCAGTCAGTGGTGAAGATGCTGATCATGGTGGCGAGGTTAGGGTGGATCATTCCGGAACCTTTAGCGATGCCGGAGATGGTAACTGTCTTGCCGCCTGTAAGCTCGATCTGTGCGGATACTTCCTTGGGAACCGTATCTGTTGTCATCATGGCATACTCTGCGTTGTGAGCGGCATCTTCGGAAGAAGAAAGACCGTTTACGAGAGAAGGGATGACGGGAAGCATCTTATCAAGAGGAAGTCTGGATCCGATAACGCCTGTGGAAGCCGTGAGGATCTCAGATGCATCGCAGCCGAGAAGGGAAGAAGCAGCTTCAGCGACTTTGGCTGCGTCTTCAACGCCGACAGCTCCTACGCCTGCATTAGCGACTTTGCTGTTTGTAATGATCGCACGTGCTTTGCCTGTGTTTTCGATGATGTTAAGTGATCTTACGAGGGAAAGACCCTTTACGAGGTTGGATGTGTAAACGCCGGCAACGTTGCACAATGTGTCGGAACAGATCATACCGACATCAAGGTAAGAGGATTTGGGATCGTTCTCATTGATGTTTGCGGGATCAGCGCACTTCATGCCGGCAGATACGCCGTTTGCCTTAAAGCCCTTAGGCATTGTTATATAGGATTTAGTTAATTCTTCTTCCATAATAAAAACCTCTTAAATAAGAATCTGCTGCAAATGAATATTTATGCAAAGAATTGTATAATTCCGCATATAATACACTTGCGTAAGATAGTAGTCAACTGAATAATATCAGTAACGACCGTATATTATACATCTTTATTTTATGGTGCAATAAACTGCTTGACTTAAAACGCACTTAACATTATACTTTTGAGGCAATTGGCTGTCATGGTGGGATTAGTTCAGTTGGTTAGAGCGCTAGTTTGTGGCACTAGATATCATGGGTTCGAATCCCATATCCCACCCCAACTTTTTGCCTCGAAACACTGGGGTGTAGCCAAGGGGTAAGGCACGGGTCTTTGACTCCCGCATTCGTAGGTTCAAATCCTGCCACCCCAGCCAAATGGTTCACTAGCTCAGCCGGTAGAGCACTTGACTTTTAATCAAGGGGTCTGGAGTTCGAACCTCCAGTGAGCCACCAAATTGATTAAATCCCAGCCTCCGTTTAATAAGCGGAGGCTGTTTTATTGAGAATGCCTCGAAAACATCGAAAAACGCCCTCTTTATGTTACAAATCTGTGGCATTTTCGGTCATCTGCCTTGATTTTGCTTAGAAATGGGGGAATTATCAGGGGCATAGATGGTAGAATTACAGTACAAAGAAGATTGTTCATACCAAGGGAGAAGGTCTTAATTGAACTATAGAGTGTTCAACATCTTATCTGCTTCGTTAGCGGCTGTTGTTGCAGTCGGTTCTATCTGCATTTATGAATGCGGATCAAAAAATGATACACGCCTTCAGAGCCCTTCGCTTCTGGCTCCCGGCTCGGTCGATTTCTTCCAGAGACAGTTGATGGATGACGAACCTTTGGAGACAGGCCTTGTTACGGTAAGCCTCGGTAATCCTAATGTAAGCATTAAGGATTATACTTTCGTAGCTACAACTTCTTTTGCTGATGTTAAGATCGACTATGGTAACGATCCTACGGATCCTGTTACTTATGACGGCGCAGTTTACTGGCTGAAGGTAGATACTTCTCTTGTATCGCCCACGCTCCCTAATTCTTCCGATGCAAAGACTAAGAAGAATGAGCCTGTTCCTGAGATCAAGCTCAAGATCGGTGATTCATTCAGAAGACTCTCTTATACAAAGGAATGGTCTCTTGTAAGGCTGGAGGACGGTACAACGGGATATCTGAGAAATGAGGATCTTTCCGCAACTCTCATCACACCTGTTCCAACAAATACTCCTACTCCGAAGCCGACACCTAAGCCGAAGAAGAAGGCAAGCACATCATCTTCATCTAAATCATCTACAAAGACAAACAATAACGTTAAAGAGACAAAGGTATCCAAGACCGTTTATGCTACCTGCAGTCTCAATACAAGATCAGGACCGGGCATCTCATATTCGTTGCTCTCGACACTTAAGTCAGGCGCTAAGATATCCGTAGTCGCCGAGACTGATAACGGCTGGTATAAATCAAGTTCAGGATATTACGTTAAGGCAAGCCTTACATCATCTAAAGCACCCTCGGGCGGCGGATCTTCATCCTCTTCGTCCTCGTCATCTTCGAGCAGCAGTAGCAGCAGCTCATCGTCTTCCTCTTCGAAGGTTGGCGATAAGTCCGGAGATTTCGCTAAGTACGTAAGAAGCTTTATCGGATGCAAGTACGTTGCCGGCGGTGCATCTCCTTCCAAGGGTTTTGACTGCTCCGGATTCGTTATGTACTGCTTCAAGAACTATTACAATATCTCTTTGCCTCACGGCGCTACATCGCAGTCCAAGAAGGGTAAAGAGGTATCCAAGGATGACATCCAGTGCGGCGACATCATCTGCTTCGACCGTAACGGTGACGGAACGATGGAGCACTCAGCGATCTATATCGGCGGCGGTAAATACGTACACGCCAAGGGTGCTAAATACGGCGTAGTTGAGGATAACTTCTCAAGCGCAAAGAATATCGCCCACATCAGACGAGTCCTTTAAAACAAAGCAAAATGATAAAGCGCTGATCTTTACGGTCAGCGCTTTTTGTTTGGTCATATATCGGAAAACTTATTCGGTGAGTGCCTTGATCGCTTCCGTGAGTACCTTTACGTCTGTCTCAAGATCTTTAAGCGCACGGCATTCGTTTGCCTGGTGGCACTGGTCTTCCTGCCAGGGCGTCTGGATGCCGAATGCAATGGTGTTGGGCATATGTCTTGCATAAGTGCCGCCGCCGATCGCGATAGGCTCGGTATAGAGGTCCAGATATTCGGGCTTGTAGCCACTGTATAACGGCATGTTTTCTTTCCAGATGTCGGTAAGAAGTGAGATCTCGGGGAGATCTTTTGCCTTGTAAAGATGCTCCATCTGGTTCGTAACTTCTACTGAAAGGCCGTAGTTTGCTGCCTTCATGGCGATGAATGAAGTGATCGAATCCATCTGGTAGCTGACAGGGCATCTGATGTCGATGATCAGCGATTCTCCGTCTTCGCCGCACTTTAAGATAGAAGGATTTGCTGTAACGGAGCCTGATTCGTCAGTGATGTCGCAGCC
>CAMJGB010000189.1 GCA_946405115.1 uncultured Clostridia bacterium
CATGAGCACAAACATTATTACAGGCACCGAATCCAAAGCGGCAGACCGCTACGCCATTGACGTTCTCGGCATACCTTCACTTACGCTGATGGAGAACGCTTCTTCCAAGGTTGCGTCTCACATTATCAGCAACTATCCCTCTTCTTCAGCATTGGTCTTATCCGGCACAGGCAATAACGGCGCTGACGGAGTATGCATAGCAAGACTTCTTACTGAAGACAACAAATTCAACGGCACCGTGCAGGTTTTGGTATCAGGCAACCTCGAGCACGCAAGCTGGGAGTTTCTATATCAGCTTTCTGAATTCAAAAGATTAGGCGGAAACATCACATACTACAAGGAAGGCGATGCTCTTCCCTCTTCTGATGTTCTCGTTGATGCGGTATTTGGCATAGGACTTCTGTCTACGCTTCGTGAAGATAAGAAAGAACTGCTTATAAAAGCTGACAACATGCATTATTCTAACGTCATCGCTGTCGATATACCTTCCGGCATCAATTCTGATACGGGTGACCTTATGGGTGCAGGAATACATGCAGATACAACCATCACCTTCGGCAGAAGCAAAACAGGCCTTATAACAGGCGAAGGTAAAGATTACGCCGGAGATGTAATCGTTGAAGATATCGGAATCCCGGACGAAGCTTATGATCACGTACTTTCCTGATTACTATAAAGACTTTAAGTGCATTGCTTCACTGTGCAGACACACTTGCTGCGCCGGATGGGAAATTGATGTCGACAGCACTTCCCTTGAGCGCTTTCTTAAGGTTCCTGACATAGCGAAAAGCATTAAGGACGGCTCCATTATCCTGGATAAGGACGAGCGTTGCCCTTTTCTTCGTGAGGACGGGCTTTGCACCATGATCCTTGAGCACGGCGAGGACTTTCTTTGCGACATATGTACTGAGCACCCCAGGTTCTATAACAATTTCGAGGACCACATCGAAGGTGGTCTCGGCCTTGTGTGCGAAGAAGCATGCCGCCTGATTCTTGAGAAGAAAGAAGACTTCACTCTCTTCCCTCCTATGGAACTTCCAAGTGATATTAAGTTGCTTTTCGATGCGTCAAAAGCCTTAACAGAAAGGCTTCATGAGCTTAAGGAAAACATTATGCCTTCCCTTACTCGTGCATCATTCGTAAACACGCTTGAAGTCATGGATCCTTTATGGTCGGAAGCAATAAAGAGGATCATTGATAACCCGCCTACGATGGAAGATGAGAATGTAATCATCAACAGCGACAGCAGAAGATTCTCTAACTTCTGTGCTTACCTTCTCTACCGTTATCCTGATGAAACAGGTTTTGCTGCAGAATCTACCTACATTCTTGCAGATCTAGTGTTAAGAGGCACCGACTTACTCGATGCTGCCAGAATGTTCTCCGGCGAGATTGAATATTCAGATATCAATATCGATAAAGCGATTGAAGAGTTCGAATATTGATCATTTTAAGTAACAAAAAACGGTCGGATATCGTCCGACCGTTACCTATGGTGGATGATACAGGACTCGAACCTGTGACCCCCTGCACGTCAAGCAGGTACTCTAGCCAGCTGAGCTAATCATCCTCAGCCCGAAGATATTATCATTTATCATCAGAGAAAACAAGACGTCAGCGAATCAGCTTAATTAAGGTTATATCCCGTTGAAATCGCTTCAACGATTACAATATTCCTCATAAGAACTCCTTAATTAATTTTTATAGTTATAACATAATGCGATTTGACATATACCCCCCGTAGGTATACGATAATCACATAGACATACCCCATTAGGGTATATTCACGAGGTGAAGATATGACAAGGAACAACTCTTGCCCGCATTGCCAGCACAAGAATCGTGACGAAGCTGAAATCAAGGATCTCATTACCCGCCTTAACAGAATCGAAGGTCAGATCAGAGGAATTCACAAGATGGTAGATGAAGGCGCTTACTGCGTAGATATCTTAACCCAGGTTAATGCAGCGAGATGCTCTTTGAATTCCTTTTCGAAGGTGCTTCTCGGAAGCCACATCAAGTCTTGCGTTAAAGACGATGTAAAGAACGGCTCTGACGAGAAGATAGACGAGCTTGTCGAGCTTTTGCAGAAGATGATGAAGTAACATGGCAAAGTACGATGTAACAGGAATGAGCTGTGCCGCATGTCAGGCACATGTAGAGAAGGCGGTAAACAACGTTCCCGGCGTAGATTCCTGTGCTGTCTCTCTCCTTACGAACTCTATGACAGTAGAAGGAAATGCTTCTCCCGACAGCATTATCAAAGCCGTCGAAAATGCGGGTTACGGAGCTTCTTTAACAGGGGAAGCAAGATCCCCTAAGAATGACTCTCTTGAGAATAAGGAACTGCCGGTACTTAAGAAAAGGCTTATAAGTTCCGTAATCATCCTTCTTATCCTGATGTACTTATCGATGGGGGTACATATGTGGGGCTGGCCCTCACCTGCACTTATCGGACATAACATGGTTGCATCAGGTATTCTTCAGATGCTTCTTGCGGGAATCATCATGGTTATCAACCAGAAGTTCTTCGTAAGCGGAACTAAGGCAGCTTTACACCTTGCACCTAACATGGATACTCTTGTTGCTATGGGTTCAGGTGTATCATTCATCTACAGCGTTTATCAGCTTATCTTAATGAGCAATCCTGATCACGATACAATGCCTGAGCTGTACTTCGAATCTGCAGCTATGATCGTTACACTCATAACCATAGGCAAGCTTCTAGAATCCATATCCAAAGGGCGCACAACAAACGCACTTAAATCCCTTATGGATCTTGCTCCTCAGAGTGCAACTGTCATACGTAATGACAGTGAAGTGACTGTGCCTATAGAAGACGTAGCAGCAGGCGATATCTTCGTGGTTAAACCCGGAGATAAGATTCCTGTTGACGGTGTTGTCATCGAGGGTTTAAGTGCAATTAATGAAGCTGCACTTACAGGTGAATCAATTCCGGTTGATAAGGAGCCCGGAGACAAGGTATCAGCTGCAACGGTAAACCAGTCAGGATACTTAAAATGCAAGGCTACCAGAGTCGGTGAAGACACAACCTTAGCTCAGATTATAAAAATGGTAAGCGATTCGGCTTCAACAAAAGCGCCTATCGCAAGAACCGCCGATAGGATATCCGGCATATTCGTTCCCGCTGTATTGATAATCGCAGCCATCGTAACCTCTATATGGTTGATCTTAGGTCATGGCTTAAGCTTCTCCCTTACAAGAGGCATTGCTGTTCTTGTCGTAAGCTGCCCCTGCGCATTGGGACTTGCAACGCCTGTTGCGATTATGGCAGGAAACGGACTCGGAGCAAAAAACGGAATCCTCTTTAAGACTTCCGAAGCATTGGAACAGACCGGCAAGATTTCAATCGTTGCATTAGATAAGACTGGAACCATAACAAACGGCGAACCTTCAGTTACGGACGTCTTCCCCTCTTCTGATATGAGCAAAGAAGAATTCATTAAGATCGCAGCTTCTCTTGAAAGCAAGTCTGAACATCCGCTTGCCAAAGCCGTTGTAGCATATTCTGATGTTAATTATGACTGTACTGATTTCCTGGCTGTTCCCGGAAAAGGTCTGACGGGTACAGTTAACGGCAAGAAAGCATTCGGAGGAAACAAAGACTATATTACCAAGCTCGTAAAAGTTCCCGATGATGCTCTCGAGAAGTCCGTTAGTCTTTCAGGCGAAGGAAAGACCCCTCTGTTCTTCTCTTACGATGACAAGTTCATTGGAATAATCGCTGTAGCTGACACAATCAAGGTAGAAGCATCCAAAGCTATTACAGAGCTTCATAACATGGGCATCAGGACTGTTATGCTTACAGGAGATAATGAGAGAACTGCAAAAGCCATCGCAGCCAAAGCAGGTGTTGATCAAGTAATCGCAGGTGTTCTTCCTGATGGCAAAGATAAGGTAATCAGGGAACTTCAAAAGTATGGCAAAGTCGCGATGGTAGGCGACGGAATTAACGATGCCCCTGCCCTAACGAGTGCCGATATCGGTATCGCCATTGGTGCAGGAACTGACGTTGCAATAGATGCAGCTGACGTAGTTCTTGTTAAGTCCAAGCTTACTGACGTTCCGGCAGCTATCAGACTTTCAA
>CAMJGB010000190.1 GCA_946405115.1 uncultured Clostridia bacterium
ATCATACACGACATCCCTAACAAGGACAGAAAGGCTATGTACGCTTCCGATATCGTTTACGGAACAAACAACGAGTTCGGATTCGATTACTTGAGAGACAACATGGTTGTTTCCAAGTCACAGCTTGTACAGAGAGAATTGAACTATGCAATCGTCGACGAGGTTGACTCAATCCTTATCGATGAGGCAAGAACTCCTCTTATCATTTCAGGAAGAGGCGAGGCATCTTCAGATCTTTACCAGAAGGCTGATTCCTTCGTTCGTATGCTGAAGCCCTATGTCGTTGTCGAGACTGATGACAAGATCGACATGGACGAATTGGTTGGCGATGCCGACTATGTAATCGATGAGAAGGCTAAGACTTCAGTAATTACTGCAAACGGTATCAAGAAGGCTGAGGCTTACTTCAACATTGAGAACCTTTCCGATCCTGCTAACTTCGACCTTCAGCACTACATCAACAATGCTTTGAAGGCGCATGGTAACTTCCACAAGGATGAGCAGTACATTGTATCCGAAGAGGGCGAAGTTATTATCGTAGACGACTTTACAGGACGTCTCATGCCCGGTAGAAGATACAGTGACGGTCTCCACCAGTCAATCGAGGCTAAGGAGGGCGTTAAGGTAGCTAACGAGAATAAGACTCTTGCTACAATCACATTCCAGAACTTCTTCAGAATGTACAACAAGCTCTCCGGAATGACAGGTACTGCTTACACAGAGGAAGCTGAGTTCAGACAGATCTATAACCTCGACGTTATCCAGATTCCTACAAATAAGAAGATTCAGAGAATCGATGAGAATGACGCTGTATTTAAGACACAGAAGGGTAAGTACCATGCTGTTCTTAAGACTGTTATCGAAGTACATAAGACAGGCCAGCCTGTTCTCGTAGGTACTGTAAACGTTGATAAGTCCGAATATCTTGATAAGCTGTTCAGAAAGGCCGGAATTCAGGCTAACGTATTGAACGCCAAGAATCACAGACGAGAGGCTGAAATCGTTGCTCAGGCAGGCCGTAAGGGCACAGTTACCATCGCTACCAACATGGCAGGCCGTGGTACTGATATTCTCCTCGGCGGTAACCCTGAGTTCCTTACAAAGCAGGAAATGAGAAAGCTCGGTTATGACGAGGATCTCATCGAAGCTTCAACAGCTCACAACGAGACTGACGATGAGGTAATCCTCGAAGCAAGAAAGAAGTACGCTGAGATCTATGCCAAGAAAGCTGAAGAGATCAAGCCTGAAGCAGAAGAGGTAAGAGCTCTCGGCGGTCTTTACATCGTTGGTACAGAGCGTCACGAATCAAGACGTATCGACAATCAGCTCAAGGGACGTGCAGGACGTCAGGGAGATCCCGGACGCACAAAGTTCTTCTTGGCTCTTGACGATGATCTCTTAAGAATCTTCGGTGGAGACAGAGTTAACAGCATCTATAACTCACTCGGCGTAGACGAGACGATGGAGATTCAGAACGGTATGCTTACAAAGCTTATCGACAGCTCACAGAAGAAGCTTGAGGCTCTCCACTTCGGTGCTCGTAAGAACGTCCTCGAGTACGATGATGTCATGAACATTCAGCGTACTATCACATATGAGCAGCGTCGTAAGGTTATCGACGGTGAGGATATGCACGATACTCTCATCAAGATGCTCGAGAAGGTATCCGAGAAACAGGTTATGGCATTCGCAAACGACGGCCGTATCCATAAGTCAGACAGATTCTCACTCGGAACTAAGCTTTCCGAGATCTTCGGAGATCTTCCTATTGTTATGGATATTAAGGATGAGTCCAAGGAACTTCCTGCTCCTGAAGAGATCATCAGTACTCTTAACAGCCAGGCTATTGAAAGTCTTGCAGCTAAGGAAGCTCTCGTTGGTAAGGATATCTTCAGACAGACAGAGCGTTCACTGCTCCTCATGACAGTAGATACAAAGTGGATGGATCACATCGATGCTATGGATCAGCTCCAGACATCCATCAGAATGAGATCCGTAGGTCAGCATGACCCTGTTGTTGAGTACAAGATGGAAGGCGGAGAGATGTTCGATGAGATGAACGATGCTATCCAGAATGACTCTGTAAAACTCCTTATGAGAGGTAGATTCGAGCTTCGTAAGCCCAATGGAGAGACAGCCGGCAACGGTGCTGCTGACGGTGCACAGAATGCTGACAACGGTATGGCATCTCCTCTTGCTGCAGCTGCTGCAAGAGCAACGGCTTCTCAGAAGGCAATCCCTACGCAGGCACAGCAGGTACAGGGTGCAGCTCAGAGCAATCAGACACTTGAGCCTGTTAAGCGTGACAAGAACAAGGTCGGCAGAAATGATCTTTGTCCTTGCGGTTCAGGCAAGAAGTATAAGAACTGCTGCGGTAAGAACGCATGATTGAATCTGTAGAAGCTTATACAAAAGCAGTTAATGAAGCTGCATCATATATTAAGGATAAGATAGGAGAGAGCGAGATTCCTTCTATCTGCGTGGTATTGGGATCCGGATTGGCTCCTCTTGCTGATATATGTGATGTAGATGTTAAGCTTCCGTATTCTGATATTCCGAACTTTCCGGAATCCACTGTGGCAGGTCACAGTGGTCACCTGATCATCGGTACATTGGAAGGTAAAAGAGTATTCCTGATGTCTGGCCGCTTCCATTATTATGAGGGCTATGACACATCACTTTGCACTTTCTATATCAGAGTAATGTGCAGATTAGGTGTTAAGACGATCTACTTCACTAATGCAGCAGGCGGAATTGCTGACGGCATGAAGCCTGCAGAGCTTATGATCATTACTGATCATCTGTCATTCTATTGTGAATCACCTTTAAGAGGACCCAACCTTGATGAGTTCGGTCCGAGATTCCCTGATCAGTCACATCTTTATGATGTTGAATATATTAATCTTCTTGAGAAGATTGCAAAGGAAAACGGAATCACCGTACATAAGGGTGTTTACGCATTCTCCAGAGGTCCTCAGTATGAGACACCTGCCGAGATCAGAGGTCTCAAGGTACTCGGAGCAAGTGCAGTAGGTATGTCTACTGTACCTGAAGCAATCATCGCATCTCACTGCGGTATCAGAATTGCTGCCGTTTCCTGTATCTCAAACCTTGCAGCCGGAATATCCGACAAGCCTCTTTGCCATGAAGAGGTTATTGAGAATGCTGCAAAGGCATCTAATGACAGCTGCAATTTAGCCAGATTATTCATAAAGTCACTTTAAAGGGGATTTAATATGCCTAAGTACGATATTAAAGACATCAACCTTGCACCTTACGGTCAGGAGAAGATTGATTGGGCTTACAGAAACATGCCCGTTCTTCGTGCTATAGAGAAAGAACTCATTGATGAACAGCCTTTCAAGGGCCTTAAGATTGCTGTAAGCGTTCACGTTGAAGCTAAGACAGCATGTCTTGCCAGAACACTCATGAGAGGCGGAGCAGAAGTTGCTCTTACAGGCTGTAATCCTTTGTCTACACAGGATGATGTAGCTGCAGCACTTGTTGCTAATGAGGGAATGAGCGTATATACGATCCATGGTGACGATGAAGAGAATTATATCAAGCACCTTAAGATGGCACTTGAATTCGAACCCGATATTGTAATCGATGACGGCGGTGACTTCGCGATGCTTCTGCATTCTGATCTTAAGGATCTTACCAAGAATCTCATCGGCGGATGTGAGGAGACCACTACAGGTGTTCACAGACTTAACATCCTCGAGAAAGAAGGAAAGCTCCTTTATCCCGTAATCGCTGTAAACGATGCCAAGTGCAAGCATCTTTTCGATAACAGATACGGTACAGGTCAATCCGTATGGACAGCAATCATGGCTACGACAAACCTCATTGTTGCAGGTAAGAAGGTTGTAGTTGCAGGTTACGGAATGTGCGGTAAGGGTGTTGCCATGAGAGCTAAGGGTCTCGGTGCAAAGGTTATCGTTACTGAGATCGATCCCGTAAAGGCATGCGAAGCTATCATGGAC
>CAMJGB010000191.1 GCA_946405115.1 uncultured Clostridia bacterium
TCGAAGCACTCAAGAAAGAGGGAAGACCGTTCAAGGGTGTTATCTACTTCGGACTTATGCTTACACCTGAAGGACCGAAGGTTGTTGAGTACAATGCACGTTTCGGCGATCCTGAGGCACAGGCAGTGCTGCCGCTTTTGGAGAACAGCCTTCTCGATATAGTAGATGCGGTCATTGACGGTTATCTCGATAAGATCGACTTCAAGTGGAAGAATAAGTGTTCATGTGTTGTCGTTATGGCTTCCGGCGGATATCCGCAGAGCTATGCAAAGGGTTACGAGATCACAGGTATCGATACATGCGGTAAGCTTGTATTCCAGGCTGGTACAGCTTTGAAGGACGGCAAGCTCGTTACAAGCGGCGGACGTGTTCTCTGCGTATACGATGAGGCAGATACACTTGACGAAGCAATCGACGGCGCATATGAAGGCGTTGCGAAAATCTCTTTCAAGGATATGCACTTCCGTCACGATATCGGAAGGACACTTGGCTGATAAATGAATATTGGTTTACTCGGCGGTGCTTTCGATCCTTTCCATAAGGGACACGAGTCTCTTATCAAGGGCGCATTGGACAGCGGCATCGTCGATGTAGTTATTGTTATACCTTCAGGAAGAAATCCTTTTAAGCCGGGGCGCACGATGAGTGCAGCCCCGTATCGCTTTTATATGACAAAAGAAGCGGTCGAGAAGGACTTTAAGGGGAAGAAAGTATTCGTAAGCGATATCGAATTCATGTATTCGGGAACGAGCTTTACTCTGACTACCATTAAGGAGATATCCAAAGTCTCTTATATCAGAGCCTTTCTTAAGTCTAACGGCATAAAGGAATCCGCAGCTGAGGAGAATCACGACTTCTTCTGGATAACGGGTTCAGATGTTCTACCTACATTCGAGAAGTGGCATGAGGCTGATAAGATATTAGGACTTGCTGACCTTCTTGTTGCCTCAAGACCCGGCGATGGTGTGGATATCGATGAGCAGATAACAAGACTTGAAGGTGTATTCGGCTTCAGACCCGATATTAAGACATTTGATATTAAAGGCGTTGAAGCTGCGTCGAGTAAGATGCGCGATGATAACGACTTTGATAAGACTCCCGATTCAGTTAAGGAGTTTATCAAGACTCATGACCTTTACAACATGAGACGTGTGCTTTCATATGTTTCTGACGGCACTGCTGAGGATTTCTACGAGTATTCGATTAAGCTTTACAGATACTTGGGTGAGAAGAGACTTCTTCATACACTTAATGTAGGCCTTTTAAGCTGCAAGTATGCGCATATTTATGATCCCGCACTTTGTGACCGTGCTCTTATTGCAGGCGTTCTTCACGATTGTGCCAAGGAATTGGATGATTCAATGCAGCAAAGTATGGCTTATGAGCATTCAGGGGATATGTTTGAAGATAAGAAACTATGGCATTCTCCTGCAGGTGCAGTTATGGCTGAAAGAGAGTTTGGGGTTCACGATCCCGAGATTCTTGATGCCATTACTTATCACACGACAGGAAGAGGTAATATGACTCTTCTTGATAAGATCGTATATCTTGCAGATAAGCTTGAACCCGCAAGGACATATGCAGACCTTAGCAAAGACAGAGAGCTTGCGGTAACTGATATTGATGCTGCACTTGCTTTGTGCATTGAGAGGGTAAAGAAGAAGTTCGAGTCGAGAGGCATGAGTATTCATCCGCTTACAATCGACTTTATGAATGATATTGGGTTATAATTATTTCATAGTTCTCACAGAAGGAGATTTACATGACATCAGAAGAATTAGCTAATAAGATCGTAAGTGTTCTTGAATCCAAGAAGGGTTCTGATATTGAGGTTATTAATGTTGAGGATAAGACAACTTTGGCAGACTTCTTTATCCTTGCAACAGGTAACTCAACTACACAGATCAAGGCCCTTGCTGATGAGGTTGAATATGTACTTAAGAATGAGGATCAGATTATGGCTGATCACGTTGAGGGAAGATCCGGTGATAAGTGGATCCTGATCGACTTCAAGGACGTTATCGTACACGTTATGCATCCTGAATTAAGAGCATCTTACGACCTCGAGAGCCTCTGGGATAAAAAGTAATATTTCTATTTTAAATTGACCTTGAATTCTATCCTTTTACGGTGTTATTCTTTCACCTAAGGGATAGAATTTTTTATGGATAAAAATATCGGAAATAAGATTAGTCAGAATCTTGTTTACGTGATCGCATTCGTTCTTATTACTGTTATCAGTTTGTTCTACAAGCTGTTCTTAACCGGTACTTTTGACGGCATTTTAAGTAATGGTAACGAAGACGATCCCGTAATAGTAAGATCACAGGAAACAGAGACATCGGAAGCTTACTCAACGGCTCTTTCTGCTGAAAGTGATACGGTTAGTGAGACTTCATCGTTTGTGAGTGTTTACATCTGCGGTGAAGTGAATGAACCGGGTGTATATGAGGTACCGGCGGGCTCGATAGTTAATGATGTATTGATTCAGGCGGGCGGGTTTACAAGTGAAGCCGCTACAGACAGGATAAACCTCGTTTATATCATTGAGTCAAATGTATCTATCTACATCCCGTCTGTGGATGAAGATTATTCACAAGGCGAGATAATAAGATCAGACGGACAGACTATATGGGGTGAATCTTCTTCGGAAGCGTCTTCCGTATCGACGGGATTGGTTAACATCAACACTGCTTCAAGGGAACAGCTCATGACGCTTCCGGGTATCGGTGAAGTTACTGCGGACGCGATAATAGAATACCGTCAGGCCAACAGCTTCGAACGTATTGAAGACATTATGAATGTGACTGGTATCGGGGAAGCGAAGTTTAACAGTATAAGGGAACTTATCTGCGTCTGACGGAGACTTCGCCGCTTCTTAAGTTCTCTTCCTTACCGTCATCGAAAAGCACTTTAAGAGAGAAGTCTTCGTTTATGCCGACTGCTTTTCCAAGCCTTGGTACTTCTGATGTGTGGTTGTGTGCTGATACAGCGCTTACATCAAGTCCTACGGTAGAACAGTATTTTCTATAGGAAGAGAGATACTCGTCGTGTGAAGCGGGGAAGCTTTGGCACATTCTGTCGAGCTCCTGTATAAGCTTTGCTGCAAGCTTTGCACGGTTGATAGGCTCAGATTCGCCTTTCTCCTTGCGGATTGAAGATGCAATTGAGCGTATTTCTTCCGGGAAGTCTTCGGGTTCGTCATTAACGTTAATGCCTATACCGATGACTACGTTGCTTATGGAACCTATCTCGGATTCAATGCTCATCTCCGTGAGGATTCCGACAATCTTCTTGCCGTTAATCTGAATATCGTTGACCCACTTAATCTTGGGGTCTGTATCACAAACAGAGGCGATTGAGTCTGCTGTTGCTACTGCAGACCAGCAGGTTATTCTGCTTATGAGCTCGGGTAATACAGAAGGTCTCATTAAATAAGACAGATATATTCCTTTGCCTGAAGGCGATGCGAATGAACGTCCGAGTCTTCCTCTGCCTGCAGTCTGGCAGTCAGAGATGACCACGGTTCCTTCAGGCGCTCCGTCGAATGCAAGTTCTTTAAGTACTTTATTAGTGGAAGTAGTTTCCTTAAGTACAGTGATTGTCTCCATACGATCAGCGGGAAGGTGAGAAGCTAACTGGCCTGAAGTAAGAAGGTCAGGGAGATTAGTGAGCTTATATCCTTTGTTGGTAACGGATTCAATCTCATAGCCTTCTGATCGAAGTGCTTTAACGGCTGTGTTAACAGCCATTCTGGTGATTCCGAGATCATCAGATAAAGATTGACCGGAGATATAGTCTTCGGCTGATATGAGTTTGGATATAACAACATCTTTAGTGCTCAGCATAACAATAATTCTAACATAAGGGAGAGAATAGATGAGACAGACAAAAGTAATAGGAAATGAGGCAGAGGATGCAGTGATAAGACTCATGGCCTCAAAAGGGTACAGACTGATAGTAAGAAACTTCACAGTGCACAACA
>CAMJGB010000192.1 GCA_946405115.1 uncultured Clostridia bacterium
GTAGCATCGGGCTTCTTGTAGTCCGAGCCGAGCTTCGCGAATATCTTGTTGAAGCTTACGCCGATAGAGCAGGTAAGCTTAAGCTCTTCTCTTACCCTTCGCCTGATCTCATCTGCAAGCTCTCGGGGATCACGGTCACCTATAACATCCGTCATGTCCACCCAGCACTCGTCCATGCCGAAAGGCTCAACCCTGTCAGAGTATTCCTCGTACATAGCGCGGAGTTTCTTCGAGTAGAAAGCGTACTTGTCGTAATGGGAACTGACCTTCACAAGATCGGGGCACTTCTGCTCAGCCTGCCAGATTGCCTCGGCTGTTTTTACGCCTGCCCTCTTGGCAAGTTCGTTTCTTGCAAGTATAATTCCATGGCGCTTACTGGCGTCACCGGTTACAGCCATCGGTACATTACGGTACTCAGGATGAGACACCATCTCGACGGAAGCAAAGAAACAGTTTTGATCAATGTGAAAAATTGTTCGCTTCATAGTTATATTTTATATTAACAATCTGTGAAGTGTGTTGTTTTTTGGACTTGTGATGTTATAATGTGGTTGTAAATATAAAAAGAATTTATACATATTTAATTAACCGCTAATAAGGGGGACGACGATTATGGATCAGAGCAGAGTTCTTCTCGTTGATGACGATACAGATATCCTCGAGATTAATAAAGCATTCCTTGAAGGCGAAGGATATGAAGTATCCACAGCCACAACTATCGCACAGACAATGGAGAAGGTACAGACACATAATTTCGACTGTATCGTACTCGACGTAATGCTTCCTGACGGAAGTGCTTTCGAGCTTCCTCCTAAGATCCAGGTTTATTCTAATGCACCTATCATCTTCCTTACTGCAAGAGAGCAGGCTGAAGATAAGGTAACAGGCTTTAAGTCAGGTGCTGACGACTACATCACAAAGCCTTATTCACTTCCCGAGTTGTCATTGAGAATCAATGCTCATATCAGACGTAACATGAAGTCTGAGGGCTTCCTTATGGAGTTCCCGCCTCTCAAGATCAACATCAAGACTCGTGAAGTTACATTGAAGGACGTTCCTGTTCATCTCACAAACAGAGAGTTCGATATCTTGAGACTCCTCGCTGAGACTCCTAACGTTATCGTTCCTTTCGCAAGGATCTACTCTCACGTTTGGGGTGACGATACACCTTGTGATAACCACCTCGTAATGGTTAACATCTCTTACTTGAGAAAGAAGATGGACAAGATCGCACCCGACATCACATTCGTTAAGACTGAGTGGGGTATCGGATATTCATTCGCTAATCCCCCGGTAAAGAACAGTCTGCATAACGAATTCTAATCCGGAATTGCCTGGTGATTCCTCAAGGCAATAAAACTACGAAGAATCAAACAAAGCAGCTCCTCTTGGTGCTGCTTTTTATTCTTGCGTGCATACTTCTATCGAACCAGATCAATCACTCCAACATGAGAGAAGATTCCATGGTCCGTTATGAGAACGGTGTCTACAGAATGCCTGACACCGATGAGATGGTATGCATCGGAACCAACCTCATCTTTGTTCCTAATATCGACTATGAAGACATCGATTCCGGAGAATTCGATTACTATGACTTCATGACCATGCCCTATGCATCCGGTGTATCAATATCAGCCGATGAAGGATGGTACGACCTCGGACATAACGCTTTGTGGCACAACTACGATAAGTTCCAAGGTATAAGAACGATCACACGTGAAGGCAAGGAGAAAAACTGCGGTGTCTATCTGATGACGCTTTGCTTTGATAACCCGGATATCACTTACAACCTCAGCATTCCTAATGCGAACGGTCTTGTCAGAGTCTACTGCAACGACAATAACCTCGGTTTCCTGTGGAAGCGAACGAACGAGTGGACACCGGGAATCGGATTCGGTTACGGCTATGTTCCTATCATCCCTGATGAGAACGGAATCGCCCGAATCATGATCGCGATCAGTACGAACACAAAGATCAATAATCCCGGACTCATATCGATGCCGGGTTTGTCGCCGTCTACGGCAGGAATGACAGAAGCGGTTATACCGTCGCTGTGGCTCATGATCCAGCTCATTCTCTTCCTTTTCGTACTCGGCGGAGGTTTCCTCATCTCGAAGACGTTCAAGAACAGGACTATTTTCTATCTCTTCATAGCGACCGAGCTCATGATCCTCGCCTTTACACTCATAGACTGTAACTTCATTTCTCTTGATACCTACACCAGGGAGATTGTGAAGTTCGATCTGTTCATATTCATCAATACGGTTACGTTTATATTCGTTAATACATTCTTCGCACAGAGAACGAAGAAGCGTAAGCAGTTCTTCATCTTCGCACCGATCGTAGTAGGAACTATTGCCACCATACTCGTATTCTGGGCAGGCTCATCTTCGCTTACATTAAGCCCTCTGTTCCCTCTTGTGCCGGAGATCGTTTTCACATTGTTTGTCGCACTTCTTACCGCATACAATCTGGTGTTCATTCACTTCGGTGAAGACATCGCGCTCTATGCATGTATCGTCGTTGTATGTCAGTTATTTTTCTGCGTAAATGCAATCTCCAACATCAACAGAATTGTTAACATTCCTACTTACTCAGTATTCTTCGTAATCGCTGATACAACGCTCGAGTTCTTCTTCGTCATGCGTTATGTAATCCAGTCAAGAAAGCTCGAGGATACGATGGAGCACATGCAGTTCCTCGTTCAGGAGAAGACGCTCCGTATCTCAGAGATCAATAAGGATCTTTTTAATACCAACAAGAGACTTATGGAGAACGAGCAGGCTAGAAAGAACGTATTGTCAAACGTATCACATGACCTTCGTACTCCTATCACGGCCATCAGAGGTTATGCCGAGATCCTGCTCTCACGCAAAGGCAATCTTTCAGACTCGCAGCAGGAGAACTATTTAAGAAACATCATAAGACGTGCAGAGCAGATGGAGCGTATCATCTCCGATATAGTAGAGCTTACAAGACTTGAGTCCAATGCCAACGAGTTCCAGTTCATGGATGTATCCATAAGCGAGCTTCTCGATGAGATCTGCATGATGTACAGCGCAGACCTGCAGGATACAAAGAAGGAGATCGTAGTAGAGCTTCCTGACGATGACCTGCTTTTCGTTAAGGCTGATCCCAAGAAGCTAAGCCGTGTCTTCGAGAACCTCATCTCGAACGCCATCAACTACACTTACGAGGAAGCGCGCATTGTCGTTAAGGCATGGCGCGAAGGCGAAGGCAAGGATATCCACAAGCAGACGATCCACATCGAAGTATCGGATAACGGTATCGGTATCCCTGAGAACGAAGTTAAGAACATCTTCGACAGATTCTACAGAGCAAAGAACTCCGGTCAGAATATTAAAGGCACCGGAATCGGTCTTTCAATCGTTAAGACGATTATCGACCGTCACAATGCCACAATAAGCGTTAAGAGTGCTATAGGAAGAGGAACTTCATTCCATATCGAGATGAAGGCTACCTACCGATAATTAAGGTATATCAGAATTCAGCTTCCGCTACTCTCGGTACGGGATTAGCCTTGAAGTACATATTAAGTTCGTTAACAAGATCATCAGCGTCGAGGTCATGCACCATGCATGCTTCTTCAATGGATTCGCCTGTTGACATAGCACATCCGATGCAGTGAAGTCCCATGCTCATAAGAAGGGGTGCGACGTTATCGTCTGCCATTACTACATCACCGATGATACTCTGCTTTGTTACGACCATTTCCATACCTCTTTATCTGCAAAAATTATTAATCTTGAAACAGCCCGATAAGAATACACCCACGATGTATTTTTTACAATCAAAAACGCTATAAATAAAACAAGCTCAAAAATAGCAAAAAGGCTTGACATCATTGATGTTTCAGTAGATAATTATTTATGCAAATTGCCTATATTTAAGGCTATACAGGAGGCATTCTATGAATAAAACAGAACTGATTGATGCAATCGCTAAGAAGGC
>CAMJGB010000193.1 GCA_946405115.1 uncultured Clostridia bacterium
CAATTCCTTGTGACATCGCTCTTCCTTGCGCTACACAGAACGAGCTCAACCTCGAGTCTGCTAAGGCACTCGTTGCAAACGGTGTAAAGGTAGTAGGTGAGGGCGCTAACATGCCTACAACTCTCGATGCTACAAACTACTTCATCGAGAACAACGTATTCTTCTGCCCCGGTAAGGCTGCAAACGCTGGTGGTGTTGCTACTTCTGGTCTTGAGATGTGCCAGAACAGCGCTCGTCTTTCTTGGACATTCGAAGAAGTTGACGCTAAGCTCAAGGGCATCATGACAAACATCTTCGAGAACGTTGACAAGACAGCTGCTGAGGTTGGTCACGAGAACAACTATGTTATCGGTGCTAACATCGCTGGATTGCTCAAGGTTTCTGATGCTATGATCGCACAGGGCTGCATCTGATAATTAATTAGATTTTTCGGTCGAAGGGACTGCATTTATGCAGTCCCTTTTCTATTTTTATGAGATAATCACTATATGATTCAGGAACCCATATTTATTGATACGCACATACACGGCGCTTTCGGGGAAGATGTATCCGATGCTTCCTCTGAAGGCATAGTAAAGATGGCTAAGCTTTTGCCGAAGTTCGGTGTCAAAGCTTTCTGTCCGACTACAATGACAATCTCAGAAGACAACATTATGAGTTGCTTCGAAGCGGTTTCTTCTGCCAAGGAGAAACTTAAGGAAGAAGGCGGTTTGTACGCTGAGATATTAGGCATTCATCTTGAAGGACCTTTTATGAGTCCATCTAAGGCAGGAGTTCAGAACAAAGACTTATGCATACCGCCTTCAAAGGCCGGAAAGATCGTAGATAAGATTGAAAGTTCTTATCCCGGCATGCTTAAGATTATTGATGTTGCCCCGGAACTTGACGGCGGAATGGATTTTATCCGTGAATACCATGACAGATATGTGATTTCTCTTGCGCATACTGAAGCCGATTACGATACTGCTTGTGAAGCCTTTGCTTCCGGAGCCAAGAGCGTTACTCATCTTCTTAATGCTATGAATCCCTGTACAAAACGTGACCCCGGTGTTCTCGGCGCAGTCTTTGATAATAAGGATGTGTTCTGTGAGATCATTTGCGATGGAATCCATATAGCGCCGCCGGTGCTGCGCATGCTTTTCGCGATGCTTCCCGAAGATAAGATCATAGTTGTATCCGATTCCATGAGGGGTGCCGGCATGCCTGACGGTGAGTATAAGCTTGCTGATGCCGATGTTACCGTAAGAGGAGGAAGGACTTACTACGGCCCCGGAAATAACCTTGCAGGTTCCGTTACAAACATGGAGGAAGAGGCTTCAAGACTTGTTTCTTTTGGAATTGATCCTTACAAAGTGCGCCTCGCCTGCGTCGAAAATCCGTTGTCTAGATTATCTATTTTTAATGATATAATAAGCTAGTATGGGTAGCGATTCTTTAATAGCTCAACTTATCGACTTTATTGTCGAGCTTATAAGCAGTTTATCTAGTGGTTCCGTTTTCTTTGGAAGTACACTTGATGTTATTCGCTATGCAATTGATATTTTCCTTGTAGCGGCCTTGTTTTATTGGATGCTTTTGTTTGTTAAGCAGTCCAGGGCTTGGCAGCTTATTAAAGGTATCGTTCTTATCCTTTTGTTTGTGCTTATGTGCGGTCTGTTCGGACTCGAGATGGTGGGATTCATCTTTAACAGACTCCTTTATGTATTCGCCATCTTGTTTATCGTGCTCTTCCAGCCTGAACTTCGAAGAGTATTGGAGACTGTAGGACTTAAGTCATTCATTTCCTTAAAGAATCTTTTTACTTCAGAGGAAGCCAATGATTCAGCAGTATCTGCTAACTTCATTCACGAGATTGGTAATGCCTGCCGTGAGATGTCTGCAACTAATACAGGCGCACTTATCCTCATTGAGAGAAAGACCAGACTTGATGAGCTTCTTACACAGGAGAATGTCGTTAAGTTTGATTCCACGGTAACCAGTTCCGTACTTCAGTCAGTATTTTATAAGGGATCTCCGATGCATGACGGAGGACTTCTCATAAGAGACGGAAGGATCATAGCTGCAAGATGCCATGTTCCTTTGTCCGTTACAATGCATAATCTTGAAAGATCCGGAACCCGTCACAGAGCTGCCGTCGGTGCCAGTGAGATGGGTGATACAGTTGTTATTGTTGTTTCTGAAGAGAGAGGCAAGACTTCAATTGCCGTTAACGGAAACCTTTATGAGATGAAGGATTCCATGGAGCTTGAAGCAAACCTTGATTACCTCCTCGGTGTATCTTCCAAGACCGGAGATAATAAGGGCTTGGGCAAGCTTATACGTAAGGTCAGAAGAAAGAAGAAGGCAGAGGAGCAGGCACGTAAGGCTTATGTAACTGCTACTGAGGCTGCAGGAGAAAAATCCGAGAATCTTCAGATCCGTACTGCTAAGGCTGAGGAGATTGCTAATTCCTCAAGAGTAGGTGCCGGTACTAGGATCGTTCTCATGCTTGTTTCACTTATGATCTCATTCTGTCTTTGGATGTACATTCAGGTTAACACCAACCCTGTTGTATCTGCATCCATCACAGTACCTATCACATATGATTCAAATGCTACTCCGGATTATATCGATGTCTCATATCCTGTAGATTCAGTTGAGCTTGAGATAGTCGGACGTCAGGAGACTTTGAATAGAATCGATGAGGATGATATCATCGCTACTATTGATTATTCAGCTATATCAACAACCGGCGTTGTAGAACTTCCGGTTGTAATTTCATCTTCGGATCAGGATTTCTATTTCCGTGTAGAAAGACAGGTACCGGAGACAATATCGGTAACGGTTTACTCATTAAATGATTCAGCCGATGCCGCAGAGGAGGCAAATTAATAATGTGCGGAATTGTTGGTTATATCGGAGCCAGGAATACTCTTTCAGTCCTTATTAAGGGCTTGAAGACACTTGAGTACAGAGGCTACGATTCAGCAGGAGTTTCTTTCATCAAGGACGGTAATCTTAACCTTATTAAGAAGAAGGGAAGAGTTAAGGATCTTGAGAATGAGGTAGCATCTCAGGGTTATACCCTCGAAGAGAGAGGAACAAATAAGATATCATCAGGTATCGGTCATACAAGATGGGCTACACACGGAGCTCCTTCTGATGAGAATTCACATCCTCATCTTTCTATGAACGGCAAGATCTGTGTTGTACATAACGGTATTATCGAGAACTATGCTGAGCTTCGTAAGTTCCTTAAAAAGCACGGTTATGTATTTAAGTCCGAGACAGATACTGAGGTAGCTGCTCAGCTTATTGAATATTATTATGTTGAGACCGGTGAGAAGGACATCGAGACAGCTGTTCGCCGCGCTCTTGCTGATATCATCGGCTCTTATGCTCTCTGCATTCTTTGTGTAGACAAGCCCGATCAGCTCATTTGCTGCAAGAAGGATAACCCGATCGTTATCGGTCTTGGTAAGGATGAGAACTTCGTTGCATCCGATATAACAGCTCTCATCGAGTACACAAGAGACGTAATCTTCATGGAGGATAACTGTTATCTTGTTATGAAGCAGGATTCCATCGAGCTTAAGGATAAGCACGGTGAGCCTGTAGAGTATGAAGTATCTCACGTTGAGTGGGATGCAGATGCAGCTCAGAAGGGCGGATATGCTCACTTCATGATGAAGGAGATGTTCGAGGAGCCCGCAGCTTTCGATAACACGGTTCGTCCCAGAATTCAGGACGGCAAGATCTATCTTGAGCATATTCCCGTAGACAAGGAATTCCTCGCTGATATCACAAATATCAATATTGTTGCCTGCGGTACTGCATATCATGCAGGATGCATCGGTAAGTATCTTATCGAGAAGCTTTGTAGAATCCCTGTTGTATGCGGCGTTGCAAGTGAGTTCATTTATTCAGATCCTATCGTTGAT
>CAMJGB010000194.1 GCA_946405115.1 uncultured Clostridia bacterium
CGATGATGACTCTGATAGCGGATACAGGAGACTTACCTGCGATTCTGCCTGTCTGACCGTTAACTACGAAGTTGTAGATAGTTCCGTTGAACTTGAAGTTAGAGATCCAGATAGGTGCAAGCAAATACTTGAATGTGATCTTGTCATAAGATGTTGCAAGCTGAACGTTCTTAACGCGGTCTGCCTTATATCTTGCTCTTACGTTGTCTCTGATGTTCTGCTCGAGCTTGATCTTGATCTGCTGCTGAGCAACCTTCCATCCGTCATCAAGACCTACGGAATATCTCTCAGCTGCAAAACCTGCGATGAACTGAGGATCATAATCACGAAGCTTCTTGAAGTCGAATGAGGATACGGCTCTGATGTTGTTGTCGTTAGTCTTAGCACTTGCATAAACAACTTCATCATCGATGAACTCATCGTGGATACCGTGGCACTTATACCATCTTGTCTTGGTATTGCCGTCCTTATCCTTATAGTCCTTACCATAATCAGCTGAATATGAGGATGTTGTCTGAGAATCGAATGTCCAATAAGGAAGATAAATACCCTTGAACTCCTTAGCCTCGCATCCCTTCTTAGCAGCACTCGGAGCGAAAAGCTTCTTCTTAAGCCATGTCTTAAACAGCTCTGCTGCCTTCTCCTGTGAGATCTCGAAAGGCACTACGCCGCCGGGAGCCATAACGTCTTCTTCATCATCTACAGGCATTACTGAAGTTGATCCGCAGAAAGGACATGTACCGGCAGTCTCTGTCATATCATAGACAGCAGAACCGCCGCAGTTCTTACATACGATAGTCTTCTTCTGAGCACCCCAATCCTTGCTTGTACGAAGCTTAGCAGAATTGAAGTCAATCTCCTCTGTAGCCTTGCTTCCTTCCTCAGGCTTAGGAAGCTCTTTGTGATAACCGCAGTAGTCGCAAGTCATCGACAATGATGTGGGATCATAAGTTACTGTGGCGCCGCAATTAGGACACTTCTTATCTGTAACGTCCTCTGTAACACCCTCTACCATTTGATTCAGATTCTCATTCTCAGCCATGGTGAATCTCCTTTTAAAATGCTATAAGGATTATAACATAATAAAAGTCCTTTTATGCCTTCAAAACTTTACGCATTACAAGCAAAGTTATAAACATTAAGACAATCGCGATAGGCAGAGCAATAAGAGCATTAGGAATAAAGCCTGCGATGATATATGCAACCGAGCTTACACCCGCTACGGTAAGCGCATATGGAAGTTGCGTCGATACATGAGTTACATGATCACACTGTGCTCCTGCACTTGCCATGATCGTTGTATCCGATATGGGAGAACAGTGATCTCCGCATACAGCACCTGCCATACAAGCAGATACACATACGACACCGAGCGGTTCTGTCAGAGGGAAAACTCCGAGTGTGATCGGGATAAGAATACCAAATGTACCCCAGCTCGTTCCTGTCGAGAATGACAGACCGCATGCGATAACAAAGATGATCGCGGGAAGGAATGACTGGAATCCGTTCGCCGATCCTCTTACCACCTGCTCTACAAACTCTTTGGCACCAAGGCTGTCAGTCATGGCCTTAAGGCTCCATGCAAATACAAGGATGAGTATAGCGGGTACCATCGACTTGAAGCCTTCGGGAAGGCAGTCCGTCATATCCTTGAAAGGAATAACACGGCGGATCAGATAATAGAGCATGGTTATTACCAGAGTAATGGCAGAACCGAGCATCAGACCTACGGAAGCATCGGAATTAGAGAAGGCATCTATAAAAGACTCGCCGTCAAAGAAACCTCCGGAATAGATCATTCCGATTACACAGCAGACGATAAGAATAACTATGGGAAGAACGAGGTCCATTACTGAACCGTCGGGATTAGCCTTTTGTTCAGTCTCATCTGCAAGTCTTCTCATATCAGAGAAGACATCTCCCTTCTCCTTCGCATTCTTCTCATGCTTTAACATGGGACCGTAATCCATTTCCGTTACTGCAAGGAAGATCATCATTATTATCGTAAGGATTGCATAGAAATTGAAAGGTACCGCTCTTATAAACAGATTCAGACCGTTGCCTTCCTCTACATAAGAAGAAACTGCTGCAGCCCATGAAGATACAGGAGCGATAATGCACACGGGTGCAGCTGTCGCATCGATAAGGTAAGCGAGCTTAGCTCTTGATATCCTGCTCTTATCTGATACAGGTCTCATGACCGATCCGACGGTAAGGCAGTTAAAATAATCATCTATAAAGATAAGCACTCCGAGAGCGATCGTCGCAATCTGGGCACCTGCACGAGACTTGATGTGGGATGAAGCCCATCTTCCGAAAGCCGCAGATCCGCCCGCCTTATTCATCAGGCTGACCATAACGCCCAAAATGACAAGGAATACAAGAATGCCGACATTATAAGGGTCGGCAACAGATGCAACGATACCATCGTTGAATGCATGTGTTATCGTTCCTTCAAAGCTGAAGTTCGAATACAGCATTCCTCCAACGATGATACCGAAGAATAAAGACGTATAAACCTCTTTGGTAACAAGAGCAAGACCTATCGCGATAATAGCAGGAAGGAGTGACCAGACAGTCTGATAATAATGAGAATCCGTCGTGCCGGCATCACCACTTACCACAGAGAAAACAAACTGCATTAACAACAGAACTGCTACAGTAACGCAACAGATCAACATGCTCTTCTTTTTCATCAGAGTTCTCCTTAACTAAAAAGGATCAGACGATTCCCGTCCTGTCATCAACAGGGATGTACTCTCTCCTCTTGCTTACGCACTTGTAAGCAGGACGCATGATACGGCCGCCTGTGACAACCTCCTCGATTCTGTGTGCACTCCATCCTGCGATTCTTGCAGAAGCGAAGATAGGTGTGAACAGTTCCGGAGGAATGCCAAGCATTGAGTAAACAAAGCCTGCATAGTAGTCGACATTAGCGCACATGATCTTGTCAGACTTCTTAACCTCGTGGAAGACTTCAGGAGCAACTCTCTCAACCATAGTGTAGAGGTTGAAGATATCGTCCTTACCTGTCTCCTTTGCAAGCTCTTCAGCATGCATCTTGAGAAGTCTTGTTCTGGGATCGGAAAGTGTGTAAACGGCATGTCCGATACCGTAGATAAGACCTGACTTATCGAATGCTTCCTTCCTGATGATCTTGGCAAGATACTCTCTTACCTGAGCCTCGTCAGTGATGTCGCTTACCTTTTCGCGCAGGTCGCACATCATGGCGTAAGCCTTGTTGGAAGCACCGCCGTGCTGAGGTCCCTTGAGGGAGCCTACTGCAGCTGCGATAGCAGAATATGTGTCCGTACCTGTAGAAGATACTGCGTGAGTTACGAAGGAAGAATTGTTACCGCCGCCGTGCTCAGCATGAAGTACCAGTGCGAGGTCAAGAACACGCGCCTCAAGTTCAGTGAACTTTCCGTCGGGACGGATCAAGTGCAGGATGTTCTCAGCCGTGCTGTACTCAGGTACAGGTGCATGCAGGAAAAGGCTCTTGTGCTCAACGTAGTGAAGTCTTGCCATGTAACCGTAAGCGATCATGACAGGGAATCTTGCGATGAGCTCTACGCACTGACGCATGACGTTAGGAACATCAAGTGCATCAGGATTGGGATCGTAAGAATATGAAGCAAGAACGGATCTTGCAAGCTTGTTCATGACATCCGGGCTCGGTGCCTTGAGGATCATGTCCTCAGTAAATCCATCCGGAAGAGGTCTCTTGGAAGCAAGAAGCTCACGGAAATCCTTGAGTTCCTGCTCAGTAGGAAGATCTCCTGTTATGAGAAGGAATGCAATCTCCTCATAACCGAATCTCTTCTTGTAGAAACCGTTTACAAGATCTGTTACTTCATAACCCTGATAGTACAGTCTTCCGTCGACAGGCATTCTGTCGCCGTCGTCCATGAGGTAACTCA
>CAMJGB010000195.1 GCA_946405115.1 uncultured Clostridia bacterium
TTCTTGCAGAAAGGATAGCGATCTGAACCTCAGGGGATCCTGTGTCACCCTCGTGTGTAGCGTACTCCTTGATGATCTCAGCCTTGTTGATCTGTGCCATTTTACTGTCCTCCAGTTAATTAATTTATTCACCTATGACTGCGGAAAAGGCGGACAAGCCCTGTTTCTGCGTCATGGCAAGCTTTGAGATAATATCACACGCCCTTTTATGTGTCAATCAGAGCGTCTGCAAATGCCTGAGGGTCAAAATCCATAAGGTCTTCCACACCCTCACCTAATCCTGCAAGAACAATCGGAACCTTAGCAAGATAAGATACTGCTATGGCAACTCCGCCCTTTGCTGAACCGTCAAGCTTAGTGATACCAAGGTAATCAAGCTTAACAGCTTCAGAGAACGCCTCAGTCTGAAGAACAGCATTCTGACCTGTTGTGGCATCAATTATAAGAATTGACATCTTATTTGCATCGGGAGCTTCTCTGTCGATGATCCTGTTGATCTTGGAAAGCTCATCCATAAGATTCTTCTTATTATGAAGTCTTCCTGCCGTATCTACGATCAATACATCACAGTTTCTTGCCTTTGCAGCTGCAACAGCATCGAATACTACTGATGCAGGATCTGAACCTTCCTCGTGCGAGATAACGGCAGTCTCGGTTCTTGTGCCCCACTCCTTAAGCTGGTTAACGGCAGCAGCTCTAAATGTATCGGCAGCAGCCATAATAACCTTCTTGCCTTCTCTTTTGTACTTAAGAGCAAGCTTACCTGCAGTAGTAGTCTTACCGGTTCCGTTAACTCCGACCATGAGGATGATGTTAAGCTTACCGGGCTCAATATCAAGAGTCTTCTTCTCACCCAATATCTCAACGATCCTGGTCTTAACGGCAGACATGACACCTTCGTGTGAATCGTCACCGGTTCTCTTAATATAATTCTTGATGTACTCCGCAACGTCTTCACTTGCAGGAACACCGCAGTCGGCTCTTACCATGAGCTCCTCGAGCTCATCTAACATATCCTGATCGAACTTGCCGTGTGAAGCTGTGGTCTTTACCCACTCTGCCGCCCAGAAATCACGGGTCTTGGCAAGTCCCTTCTTAAAAGATTCGAATAAACCCATCTTAATCTCCTATTCTCATGGAAAGTATCTTAGAGATACCTCTCTCCGCCATAGTAACACCATACATACGGTCGCAGGCTTCCATAGTTCCTTTTCGGTGTGTTACGAGAATGAACTGTGACCTTGTTGTGTAACGGCGTACGAAGTCAGTAAAGCGTGATACGTTAACGTCATCAAGAGCAGCCTCGACCTCATCGAGGATAACAAAAGGTGACGGACGAAGCTGCAATATAGCGAAAAGCAGCGCGATAGCAGTAAGGCATCGCTCACCACCGGACAGAAGCGTCAGGCTCTGGAGTTTCTTTCCCGGAGGCTGAGCCTTGATCTCGATAGCACAGTTAAGCACGTCAGTATCATCACTTAAGAGGATCTCAGCACTACCGCCGTTAAACAGATCCGTGAATACAGTCTTAAAGTTATCGTTGATCGTTGTAAAGTTCTTGATGAACTGTTCCTTCATCTCATTTACAAGGTCGCTTATTACCTTCTCGAGGTCAGTCTTAGCCTTGTAGATATCGTTACGCTGTCCTGTAATGAACTCATACTTCTCGGAAACCTCTCTGTACTCCTCGATGGAGTTAAGGTTAACGGGACCCAAAGCCTTGATCTTATTCTTAAGGCTGTTGATGAGCTTAACGGACTCGTTGATATTAGTAGTAGGCTCGTATGTATCCTTTACGTTATCGTAAGTAACCTCATAGTCTTCCCAGAGGCGGTTCTTGGATACATCTATATCTGTGATGTGCTTCTCATTACGAGAGATGATGCCGTTCTCCTTCTGACGAAGACGAGTGAGGATATCATTAACCTCGGCACTCTTCTCGAAGAAGCCCTTGAGCTTGCCGTCAACCTCTTCCTTCTCAGCGGAAAGCTTACGGATCTGCTCGGACATAACCTCGAACTGCTTAGCCTGTTCTTCCTTAACAGCCTTCTTGCCCTCGATACCGTCGAGGATAGCTTTGAGCTCAGCAGCATCTTCATTACGTGAATTCTTGGAATCTTCAAGATTCTTCTTTCTTATCGCAAGTTCTTCTTTAATGTGAGATGCGAGGTTGAGCACACCGTTACGCTCTGCAAGGATTCTCTCAGATGCAGTCTTGCCTTCACTTATCTGCTCTCTTAACTTATCGAGCTTCTCATTGAAGTCTCGAGTCTCGAGATCGTTCTTATCGATATTCTCCTTATAATCGGAGATCTCATTCTCAAGTTCCTTAATGATCTGAGAATATTCGGCAATGTCATCCTCGAGACGAAGCTTATCAACAGAGATCTGATGAAGCTGCTTCTCACTCTCGGCAACGGAATCGCTTAACTCAGTACGTCTTGTGCCAAGGTTCTTGTACTCAGCTTCAGCCTTAGCCCTCTCGACGCTGAAGTACTTAAGCTGCTCATCAAGCTGACCGAGTTCCTTCTCGATATCGCCGATCTTGGAATCAACATCCTGTCTCTTAGCCTCAAGAACTGCGAGCTCCTGATCCTTCTTAACAAGACTCGCCTCAAGGTTCTTAATCTCTTCGGCACGTCCGAGGATACCGGTCGCTTCTCTTCTAATGGAACCACCTGTAAGAGAACCGCCGGCATTGATGGAATCACCGTCGAGCGTGATTATCTTAGCCTGATAAGAGATAGCCTTCGCGATACCACGGGCACTGTCCATGTCCTCACAGATGATAATCTTTCCGAGGAGATTAGAGACAATGTCATTAAGGCTCTTATCGTTCTTTACAAGGTTATCTGCAATATCAATGAAGCCGCTCTGCTTGGAAGCACTATGGTAGATCATAGGCTCAAGTTCTCTCGGTCTGATATTGTCTATCGGAAGGAATGTAACTCTTCCGAGCTTATTCACCTTAAGCTCATTGATGAGATCGGCAGCATCCTGCTCAGTCTTAGTAACAACATTATGAATGGCATTACCAAGAGCAATCTCAATGGCTGTATTGTATTTCTTATCTGTAGAAATGAGGTCACCAAGAACACCGATCTGCTTCTTCTTAAGTGAAGCATTCTTATCAAGATGATCAAGAAGTCTTCTTACAGACTCCTGATAACCTTCCTTACGGCTCTCGAGATCCTTCAATGTCTTAAGCTTGGACTTCTCCTGTACAAATGTCCTAGTTAAAGTCTCATGGTCAGCAAGAAGCGTACTCTCTTCCTTCTTAAGTTCAGAAAGTGAATCTGTTCTTGTCTGGATATCGGAAGTTACTTCGCCTTCCATCTCCATCATCTGATGCCAAAGCTTCTCGGCTTCAGTAATCTTTGCTTCGAGCTCATCCTTGATCTTTCTAGAAGCCTCACGGTTATCAGTAAGTTCCTTGATGCGATCGTTAAGAGTTGTTATCTGACCGTTAGCAGTATTGATCTTACCCTGTGAGGCATTGATCTCAGCCTGCTTATCCTCAATAACCTTACGAAGATCTGAAAGAGCCTTCTCGGAATCACGGAAAGTATCAAGCAATGCTTCCTTGTCTTCCTCGAGCTTCTCTACCTTCTTCTTCTCCTCGTTAGCCTTGTCGAGAAGTTCGTCGGCCTTAGTTATACGGCCCTTATATTCATTCTCAAGTCTTGCAATGTCTTCGCCGATCTCATTCTCGGCAGAAGCGGTCTGCTCAATCTTAGCCTTGATGGAAGTTACCTTCTGCTCGTCAACCTTTACATCAGAAGAAAGATCATGCATTTCTTCTGTAAGGTCAGAAAGCTCCTGTCTCTTCTCTTCAATCTCGATATCGAGCTTCTCAGACTTCTCATTGAGGTCGCTGTTGGAATTTCTAAGTTCAAGATATCT